>NZ_MJXO01000015.1:0-4863 GCF_001762835.1 Campylobacter sp. BCW_6466 | reverse complement strand
TTTTTTATTTTCCTTTTATCAAGCATTTTATTGCATGATAAAGATTGCAAGAATGATAAAATACAAAGATTTTAAACTTAGAACATCCAAGCAAAGTCATAGCTTCTTTTAATGCTAAATCAGCTGTCTTATAATCAGCTCTAGAATTTGCTTTTTCGCATAAAAAATCATGCACCACACAAGCACTAAAATACTCGCTTTTAAAAGGTGGAAACAAAGACCAAAAAAGGCGTGGGATACTTGCTCCATCCGTTTTAAAGCCTTGTGGTACAATGCCTTTATAATTTGGCAAAGAAAAAGCATAATCACTAATCACTTCAAATCTGTCTTTATCATAGGGCTTTACACAAACCCTTTTTAATTCTGCTTTAGTCATTTTTCACTCTCCCAAACAATTAAATCAAGCTCTTCTTTGCTTTGTGCATTTCTAGCTTTTTCTTTTAAAGCACTTGCTTTAAAAATAGTCTCTTGCACAAAATAAGCCATGCTACTTGCAAAAAGTTTAAACTCATCTACGCTAAATCTTGTAGTTGAATTATCAAGCGCAATCCAATCAATATAAGGAATTAAATTAGGATTAACAAGAGCATTGGTTACTGCTCCATTAATTCTTAACTGATCTTCATTAGAACTTTGATAGATTTTACCTTTAAAAGAAAATCCACCATTTAGAATATTTTCTTTTTTTGTATTAATCTCGTTGATTTTTAACTCTTTTGCCTCGTTTAAAAGCTCTTCTTCGCTTTTAGGAGGACTTGTTAAAGCATTAAACTCTTCTTCGCTAATAGGTGTTAAACTTGTTTTAATTTGCTCATCGCTCACTTCATCCTCATAAGCATAAATTTGATTATTATCGTTTTTGTCTATAAAATATTTCATTTTTTCTCCTTATTTGCTTGATGCTCATCTAAGCTCCATAAAAGATACAATGCTTTTGCTTGGGTAAAATCCGCTGTGTTCTGGTGTATTTAATCTGTATTGCCCATTTGGTGGAATGATTCCAAAACCAAAATAAGTTCGACTTACTCCACCATTGGATAATGAAGTTTGATGCATAGAAACTACAAATTGCTCACTACAAGAAAAACTGACATCCCCACTTGCACTAGCATTAACTTGAAATTTGGCTGCTATGGGTTTTCCTGTATTATTTGTATAAGCTACATCAAAGGCTCTCGAAACATTTTGCCAAGCTTGATTTACTCCCAATCCTCCTATTAAGCTAGGAGCTTGTTCTTTTAAGGTAGCTAAATTTACAAATTGATTGTCATTTGTAGCTTTTATAGAGCTTGTAGGTAGTTTGGTAAAGTCTTTAGCTCCTGTAATGGTTTGATTAGTAGCTAAAGTAACATATTTGGCAATTTCTGTATTAAATTTATTTTCTAAAAGATATTTAGCAAACTCATCCCATACTTTTTTAAACTCTGCATCATATTTTTGCATTAAAGCATCAATTTTAAGATTGAGTTCCACTTTAATAGCATCCACATAATCACGACTTGCCATGATCACACTAGGATCTAGTTTTAAAATAACTTCCTCTGCATTAGAAAGTTCCATGACAATTTTTATCATAAGCTCTTTAGCGCTGCCTTCTTTTAAGATAGGTTTATAAGTGCGTGGGACATTTCCTACTGCAAGCAAATCTCCTGCTTCATCATAAATGCCTACTGCATTAACTTCAAACCCGCCCACATCGCTTGGCACATGACACATTAAATTCACATAGTTTGGATTGCTTTCATCCACGCTTTTGCTACTAATATTAGCTTCATAAACAATCTCTTCTAAGCTTTGCATTTCTTCGCTGGGCAAAATAACTTTTGAACTTAATTTAAAGCTTTTTAAATTGATACCATTTCCACTTGCTCTTGCGGCAATAAATTTAGCAATGCCAATTTTTGTTAGTATGGTATAGTATTCACTTTTTGCCATTAATACACTCCTTTAAAATCAATATTAGTTCTTGTTATTTCACACATAAAAACACCCATTGCATTTAAACTTGGTTTCTGATTGTTTTCAATTTGCGTGGTTTGAAAAGGTAAGATTTCTATAGTTTCTCCACTTATTTCTACACTAGCATTAAAACTATCATTTTTACTTTCAATCTCTATTTCAATTGCTTCTAAAACGCTTCTAACATTTTTAAAATCATAAATTAGTCTTTCTAAAGTATTAAGCGTTCTTTCATCAAAGCTAACATTAGTTGTGCTTACTTTAACTTTAAAAAAATAAGGCTTTCCACCATAATTAAACCACTCTTTAACCACTGCAGTAGGAAATACGGCTCTTAAAGCTTCTTTTATAGCCCAAGTTGTGCCGTTGTATCTATCTAAAAGCAAGGCTTTAGATATAAGCTTTCTTGCTTCTTTTTCATTTAAACCATCAATACTTACATCATAAGCATTGGCTAAAATTGGCAATAATCTTTCATCGCAATTTAGAGCTAGATTTGTGATACTAGCTAAATTTAAATCTTCAAATCTTGTTTTAGCACTTAAATCAATGGCTTTGCTTTGTTTTGGATGGTGGTTTAGTATTAGTGTATTCATAGCACCGCCTTTTTTATGCTATCACTTTGTGCAAACGAAGTTCGCCCAAAGTCGCTTTTACTGAAGGCTTCCCGACCCATTGCTACACAATGCCCCTTCATAGTACTGCCTTTTCATAGCTAAGTAAAAAGCTAAGGGTTGCAAACTCATCATCAGCTATTATTATGTTTGCTAAAGGTAAGTCTTTTAATTCTTGCTCTTCTTCATTTATGATTTTTTCTTTAATGCTTAAAATTTCACTTTTATAAACCCCATCTTGATGTAAGCATTTATAAATAAATCCCAGTGCTAAATCCACGCTTAAATCAAAATCACTTTGTAAGGCATTGATTTTTTCACTAATTTCATTAGCACGGCTTAATTCTAAAAGTAAAAGTTTGGCATCTACGATAAACTCTCTTTTTTTAGCCAATTCTACATTTACTTCATCAGTTAAAGGTCTTCGCTCATCCGCACTTAAATACTCTTTAACCACATCAACGCTTAATTCATCTTCACTTTTAATGATAACTCTTACTTTTCCTGCTCCATTGTTTAAAGCTTTTATGGAAGCTACTTTTGCACTTGCGCTTAAAGCGTGATAGATATAGCCTTTTTCACTTCCTGCGGTTGAAAAACGATGTACACTCATTACAGCCCTTTCTCTTAAGGCTTCATCGCTTTCCTCACTGGCTCCACCACTAAAATATTCAAGTTGTTTAATCTTAGCCACAAAAGGCAGTGGGGTTTGTAAAAACTCGGTTTTACTTTCTTTGCTTTGAATAAATTCATCAAGTTCTAAAATACCTTGTGCTTTACTTTGCCCTTTTTTAATCACCACTTCTTCTTTTAAAGTGGCAAGGTCTGCTTTTTCATTGGAAAAAATCGCACCTTTTGGGATAATGACATCATAAGTAAGCAAAGTATTTAATTCAAACTCTACTTTGGCTGTGGGCTTAACCCCTTTTAATCTTTCAATCAAATAGCCATTAGCTACTACATTATCTAAATCACTTCCCTTTGCATAATGAAGATATGTTGCTTTTATACTCTCATTAATTCTTGCTCTAATTATCATTTCTCTATAAGCTAAAGCTTCTAAAATGGCTTTAAAAGGATCAGATTCTAAAAGCTCTACATTATCTTTTAAAAAGCTTTTAAAAAGTTCTTCATAGGCTTTTAAAAGCTTCTCATAGTCTTGCTCTTCTATGATTTGTGGATAAGGGATATCCTTTAAAAAGCTTTGTTTAAAATAGCTATCATTTGCACTTAAAAGCTCACTCATTTGCCTAGCTCCATGGTTAAATCCCCATAATTTTCAAAAAGCAAGGTAATGCTTAATTTATTGTCTTTACACTCATTAAGTCTCACACCTTTTAGCTTTACTCTTTTTTCCCACTTTGAAATAGCCTCTGCAGTGTATCTAGTAAGCTTTATCTTAAAATCATCATCGATTTTTCTATCTATGAGTGTATAAAGTAAAGAACCATACTCAGGTCTCATTACTCTTGAGCCTAAAGGAGTGATTAAAATGTCTTTGATACTTTCTTCGATGCTTACCATGTAATTCATTTTAAACCTTTGTAAAATTCAAAAATGTTTTCTAACATTTGAGAAAAACCTAAAAACATAAAAGCTATAAAAAAGCCTATAAAAATGCTTTTGATAAAAAAGTTTAGGTTTAAAAAAGCATAAAATGCCCCCATACAAAAGAGCATAAAAAAGACTAATGAAAATAAAAGCAAAAATAATTCTTTCATAGTTTTTCCTATCTTGGCGAAGCTGTGGCACCACAAGTACAAGAATGGATATGATTTGTTAAATCACCTTTGCTATCGCTTATATTTCCGCTAACTTGTAAATTGCCTATTAAGTTTAAATTTCCTTTTATGCTAAAAGTACCACTTGCCCCACCTTCGCCACTTGTAGAAATTGCTCCTGCAATTTGAGTATTACCATTTAAATTAATACTTGGAGCATTAAGCGTTATGGTATTAGCGTTTGTAGTATGATTTTTAGTATTTAAGGTGTTGTTTTGGTTATGGGTGGTTTTATCTACACAAGTGATATTTATATTTTTAACCACATCAAGTTTTAAAGTGCTACTCTTAGAGTTGTATTCTAAATGTGTTCCATCTTCAAAATCTATATTAAAAGTATTTTCATCTGTGTTTTTTGCTCTATGTTTTTCTTGGTAAAGCCCACGCAAAATAACTCCACTATTTAAATCCCCACGCACAGGTATGACTAATACTTGCTCTCCTATTCTTAAAGGAGAAAAGCTCACTGCATAAGAATTAGCTAGACTTTGAAAAACACTTAAAAAATC
>NZ_MJXO01000014.1:0-7614 GCF_001762835.1 Campylobacter sp. BCW_6466 | reverse complement strand
TTAAAACCTCTTCTTCTTAACATCTTCTAAGATATTATTAGCTATATCACTTACTGTACTAGAAATAATAGCTGATTCATTAGCAATTTCAACATTATCTTTAGTAGTTTGATCAATTTGTGCTACGCTATCATTGATTTGAGTAATACCTGCAGTTTGTTCTTTAATACTTTCTGCCATATCATTGATAGATTGAACAAGTAAATTAGTATTAGCTTCTATTTCAGATAAAGACTTTTGAGTTCTCTCAGCTAGTTTTCTAACTTCATCAGCCACAACAGCAAAGCCTCTACCATGTTCTCCAGCACGAGCTGCTTCAATAGCTGCATTTAAAGCTAGAAGATTAATTTGATCTGCAATATCTCCTATAATACCTGTAACATTTTTAATCTCTTCAGATTGAGTGATAACATCACTAGTTTTAACTGAAACATTTTGCATAGAAGAAGTGATCTCTTCTAAAGCTGCTGCAGTTTCTTCTAAAGATTGAGCTTGAGAATTTGAAGAAGTGGTTAAGCTTTGAACAGCAGTTTGTAATTTTCCACTTTCATTAGCTAAAGCATTAGCAAAGTCTGAACTTTGTTTTAGCATTTTAACTATTTCATCGCCTAAAGCATTAGTAGTTAATTCAACACTTCCTGAAGCATTAGAGATTTTATTTCTAAAATCTAAGCTTTTGTATTCTTCAAATATTTTATGAATAACATTCATATCAGAACCTACTCTAGCTTGTAAAACATCAAGAAGTTTATTTAGAACATTTTTAAGTTCAATAAGTTGTGGGTTTCTTGGATTAGCAGTAATTCTTGCTGTTAGATTACCACCTTCTACAACTGATACGGTTTGAACTGATTCTTTAACAGCTTGATTGTCTTGTTCTAAACCTTTTTTAGTAGCAAGGATGTTTTCGTTGATCATTTTGCCCATTTTTCCAAGTTCATCATCGGCTTTGATTGAAATTAAATCAACTTCGTGTTTTTCGTGATTTAAAAAACGAAAGAAATTTTCTAAAGATTTTAAAATGACAGGAATTCTAGATCCAACTATTTTTTTAACGCAGACATAAACTATAATCAATATGACAAGTAGTATAAAAAAAGAAATAACGATAAAAATAATTTCTAATTTCTTTAAAGGTGCTAAAACTGAATTTTTAGGAGCAGTTACAACCATACTCCAATAACTTGAATTATTTGCAGTACTAAAAGATGAAACGGATGCATAGCTTAAATCTCCAGTTGAAGCAACATAATCATCTATTATAACAGTTTTGTGTTCTTTAACAGCATTATTGACTAACTCCACAGAGGGATCTTTATTTATATCACTGAGTGTTTTTAAAATGGCATTATGATTTTTATGAATGGCAATAACACCTTTATCAGTCATTAAAAATCTTAAATCCCCTTCAAAAAAATCTAATTTTGGGTCAAGTATGGTTTCAGAAACTTCAGAAAAATCTAAAGTATATCCAGCAACTCCAATCAATTTACCTTTATTATTAAAAATAGGCATTCCAAAATTAATACCTAGAAAATCTTTTCCATCGTAGTTAAGTTTAGTTGGTGGCCCAACAAATAAACTATCTTTATCTCCATATTTAGCGTTTTTTTCTACTTGCTCTATAATCTTTAAATTATCAAAATTATTTGGCGTTTGAATCGTTTCTATTCCTCCAGATTTTCCAGTGGTTTGATCAAAATAAATCATAGCAAAAGTTTTACCATCAGAACTTGTGTATCTTTTATCAATTCCTTGAGCATCCCCTAGCACTGAAGTATCTTTTAAATACAAAAAAGTATAAGCTGAATATAAACTACTATCAAATAAATTTTTCATTAAGCTTTCAATCAAATCAGCATCAACTTGATTATTGTGTTCAAACATATCATTTAAGGAAGTTGCGGTTCCTTTTGCAAGTGCAACAGTTTCATTTAGAATACCTTCCATATAATTGGTGTATCTTTTTGAAGCTAAAAATATTGAATCTTTGGCCTCTTTTTCCATATTTTCAGAAATATATATGGAAACTGTTGAAACTAATACGATAATGCCTAAAATTACCCCTATAGCTACAGATAGAATAAGCTTAGTGCTTATATTTAAAGAACGAAAATTCATATTTTTTCCTTAACTTTTAAAAATTTATAAAAAACTTAGTATAGTATTCTATAATTTTTTAAAATATTCTTAAAAATTTTAATATCTTTTGTAATTTTACCATATGTTAACTTTTTATAAATATAAGTATTTAAAATATTAAAATTTTATTGAAGTTAAGAATTATTAATGCAATTTACCTTTGAACAAATTTTTATCGCAATGCTACTGACTCTTTTTGCAGGTTTTTCTACAGCTATAGGTTCTATAATAGCCTTTTTTTCTAGAAAAGATGATTTAAGGGTACTTTCTTTAGGACTTGGTTTTTCAGCTGGGGTAATGATATATATTTCTTTCATGGAAATTTTACCCACTGCACTTAAAGATTTTAAAAATCACTATGATTCGCATTGGGCTGAGCTTTTGGGATTAGCTTGTTTTTTTGGTGGAATTTTAATATCTTTATTGATTGATAAATTAATCCCCGAAGATGTCAATCCTCACGAGCCTAAAGAGGATTTAAGCGAGTTAAAAATTTGTCCCTTACCTCAAAAAGGACAAAATCCTCCGAAATTTCATCCTGGAGAAAAGTTGCATCAGATCAATACTAAAGCTTTAAAACGCACAGGGATTTTTACAGCTTTGGCTATTGCTATACATAATTTCCCAGAAGGTTTTGCTACTTTTATTTCGAGTCTTGACAATCTTACTTTAGGAATTGCTATAGCTATAGCTGTGGCTATACACAATATCCCTGAAGGTTTGGCCGTGAGTTTGCCAATTTACCATGCTACAGGAAATAAGAAAAAGGCTTTTATTTATTCAGCTCTTTCGGGTTTTGCAGAGCCTTTGGGTGCTTTTGTTGGAGCTTTGATTTTATTGCCTTTTATAGGCGATCTTACTTTAGCTATAAGTTTTGCTGTGATTGCAGGAATTATGGTTTTTATATCTCTTGATGAACTTTTGCCCGCTGCAAAAACTTATGATAAGGCCCATGATAGTTTATATGGACTTATATTAGGAATGGCAATAATGGCTTTAAGTTTAAATTTGCTTGGACAATAGAAAGCCTTACGGCTTTCTTGCAATTTAATTCACACCTTTTGGCGCATTAAAGGCAGTAAGTTTTGGTAGTTCACCTTTAAATTTTTCTATGTTTACGAGCCCTGTGTGAGAGATATTGCCATTGGCAAGTTTTGAAGTTGGCATATCCATGGTTAAAACATTTGCATTTCCACATTTGCAAAGTCCGTTTTCATTAGGATCATACCAAGCACCTTCACAAATCCTTACAACCCCTTGCATGATTTCATCACTTACAACAGCCCCTGCTAAAACTTCGCCACGTTTGTTAAACACGCGCACTACATCGCCATTTTTTATACCAAGTTTTTTTGCATCTTTGGAATTGATTAAAATCGGCTCTCTATCTTTTATTGCATAAGTATCTCTTAAGCTTGTGTGGCAAAGTTGAGAGTGTAAGCGATCTCTTGGGTGGTTTGTAAGTAAGTGGAAAGGTGCTTCTTTGGTTGCATTTCCAAGCCATTCAATAGGCTCAAACCAAGTAGGATGGGCTTTGCAATCATCATAATTATAATTTTTAATCGTTTCTGAGTAAATTTCAATGAGCCCTGAATCTGTACCCAGAGCATTTAAGATAGGATCTTCTATAAATTCTGAAAAACGAGTCCATTCTAAACTTTCAGCTGTTGGTTCAAAAGTGATTGGTTCATTTTTAGCCCAAAATTCTTCAAAACTTGGCATAGGCGTAGCAAAAGCTTCGCCAAAACTTTGAGTTTGTTTTAGGGCACTGTTGTAGTATTCTTTGATGAAATCTTTAGCTTTTTTGCCATTTTCTGTGTAGGCATTAAAGACATCTTTTCCATAAATTTTACAAATATCAGAGAAAATTACATAATCATCTTTGCTTTCACCCACAGGCTCAACTGCTTGTTTCATAGGAGCTATATGCATATTTGAATAATCTCCTGTCATGGTAATATCATCTCTTTCATAAGATGAAGTTACAGGCATAACAATATCTGCCATTTTAGCTGTTGGAGTCCAGTAAATTTCATTTACCACAACGGTGCGTGGTTTTCTCCATGCTTTTACATTAGTGTTGGTATCTTGATGGTGCACTAAAGGATTTCCACCTACCCAGTAAATAAAATCAATATCAGGATAGGTAAGCTTAGAGCCGTTGTGATCTATGGTTTTTCCAGGGTGAAGTAAAGCATCAGCGATTCTTGCTACAGGGAAAGAATAACTCGCTGCATTTTGAAGCCATTCTGCACCTTCGTTTGAAGTTTCGCTTTTTGCTAAACCTTTAAATTTACCATTGTTCCAAATTCCTAAGCTACCTGCTGTCATACCGCCGATAACTCCGCCTTTGCAAGTTGGAACACCACCATTGCTGTAATGGTAGCTTAATCCAAAACCACCTCCTTTTGTGCCGATTTGTCCTAACATCGCACAAAGAGTAACTAGCATCCAGTGAGGCTGTTCGCCATGATGTGCTCTTTGCATACCCCAACCACTCATAATCATAGTAGGATTATCATAAAAAGTTTCAGCTAAATTTTTGATAGTTTTTTCATCGATACCGCAAATTTTACTTGCCCATTTGGTATCTTTTTTCACTCCATCTTCTTTACCTTCTAAATAATCTTTAAATTTATCAAAGCCTGTAGTGTAAGTGTCTAAAAACTCGTAATTGATTTTTTTCTTAGCAATCAAATGGCTTGCCATACCCATCATTAAAGCTACATCGGTATTTGGGCGTGGAGCTATCCATTTGGCATTTAAAAATTTCGCTGTAGTGGTTTTTACAGGATCTATACAAATCACTTTGATTTTACTGTCTTTAAGTTTTTCAAAGTATGCCAAACCTCTTTGTTCGTTTGAAGTCCAAGCTATACGTAAAGTAGAAAGTGGATCAGCACCCCAAATCACAACATATTTAGAATCACTTAAGATATTTTCCCATGAGGTTTGCTGCTCATAAACTTCAATTGATCCTACAACATAAGGCATAATCACTTGAGAAGCTCCTGTAGAATAGTCTCCTGTAGCTCCTACAAATCCACCTGTTACATTTAAAAATCTATGAAGTAAGATGCGTGAGTTTTGCATATTTCCACTTGATTTCCAGCCATAGCTTCCACCAAAAATCGCACTTGCACCTTTACTATCTCTTGTTTTTTTAAGCTCTTTGGCGATAAGCTTGATCGCTTCACCATAACTTACGCGAACAAACTCATCTTTTCCGCGAAGCTCAGGTTTAGGATTGTCAGGATTTTCAAGGTAGGATTTACGCACATAAGGATACTTCACACGAGATTTATAAACCATATCGGCAGTATAGTGCTGTAAAGGATTATCCATTTTTGTAACTTTTTCCCAAGGTTCACTTTTTACTATCTTACCATCTTTTATAGTGAGTTTTAAAATCCCCCAGTGTGCTGCGGTAATCACTTCTCCATTTTTTACAAGTCCAAGGCTAACTTTTGAAGCTTCTAAGGTTTTTCCTGCACTTAAGCTTGGAATGAGAGGTAAAGCACTTAAGCTCGCTCCAATTTTTAAAAATTTTCTTCTATCTAGCATGCTTTTCTCCTTATTTTGTTTTAAAATCTTTTGCGTTTTTTTGTAAGTATTCTATAACTAGCCATCTGTCTTTTTTATCAATACCTGTTCTATCAGCCATAGAACGGAAAATTGCAGGCCAAGCATTAGCTGTAAATTCTTTTTCTTTGTGGATAGCATGACAAATTCCGCAGTTATTTACAAAAAGCTCTTTGGCTCGACTTAACATTTCTTTATTGTCTTTGACAAATTCTTTTTGATCTGCCCAAATTTCAAGGCTTACCTTATCCCATTTTCCATCTTTTCCAGTTATTCTTTGAGAGAAATTTAATTTTGTATTTTTAGAAAAAGCTGCAACAATAATTCTTTGAGAGTCATTGAAATAAATTACAGAAGGTGCTTTAGGATTTACATAACCATCAATTTTTAGCAAAACTTTGTTATTTTCGCTTTTTAACACTTCAAAAGGATTTGTAGGTAAAAGTCTTCCTATGACTTTAGCATCATCTTTATTAAGATAAAGTGATACAACTTCATCGGTATAGACGGTATTTTCTGCCCATAAACATGTCGCTAGGACAACAAAAGAAATGAAAATCTTTTTCATTGCTATTCCTTAATATGAATTTGATGTAAATGTATTTTAACACTATTTAATTTAATTATTAATTAATATTAACAAAATATTAATTAATAATTAATAACTTTTTTAGAAAAAAATAAGTATTTTATAGTTATAATTTGCAAATAAATATACAAGAAAGGAAGACAATGTTAAAATCTATTGGAACTAAATTAACCCTTTCAGTAATTGGAAGTGTTATGGTTAGCTTAGTCTTTATGATTGCCATCATATCATGGAAAGTTTCTCAAAATATGGAAAAAGAAGCAGAAATTGCTCTAGACATAGCTTCAAAAAGATATGTAAATTATATGCAATCCACGCTTAATGAACCTTTTTTACTCTCTAAAGCATTAGGTACTAGCATACAACAAGTTATTAATGATAATGGGAATATTGACATTAATGTATTGGAAAATTTAACCAAAAAAACATTAGATTCAAGTATGCATACCACTTATGCTTTTTTGTACATTAAAGATCTTTCAGTCTTGTCAGGAAATAAAGATAAAGACACTCAAAATGGAAATTTATCTATTGTTTATAATGATTCAACTCCAGGGATTGATGGAGGTATTAAAACATTTATACAAAATAAAAATATGTATAACAGCATACCTGTAATCTCAAAAATTGAAAACAATGTGCACAATGGAGAGCAAAAAGTTACTTTTGGTTCAGTTAAGCGTCTTGATTATGGTAATGGAGAATTTTTAGGAATAAACTTAGGAATGCCTATTTTTAATCAAAAAGGAGACTTTGCGGGAGTTATTGGTTTCTCTTTAGAGCTTTCACAGATGTCTAAAGCTTTACTTGATCCTTCTTTAAATTTTCACGAAGGAGATCAAAGATTGCTACTTGCAGATGATGGAACATTTGTTATTCATGAAAATCCTAAAGCAATTTTGCAAAAAATCAATGAATACAACCATTCTCCTTCTGTAGCTCCTATATTAAGTGCTATTAAAGAACATAGAGATATTTTAATCAATAATTTTTATACATCTACAGGTTTAACTAGTTATGCTTCGGTTTCTTCTTTTAGTACATTAGAAGATTCAAGTCGCTGGAGTATACTTGTAACAACCCCTAAAAATTCAGTTTTAAAACCTTTATATCATCTTCAGTTAATTATAGTTGCTGTAGTTGTTATATTTTTAATTATAATTTCAGCTATTGTATATATGTGTATAAAATATATGGTAAGTGCAAAAATTAATTCAATTTTTAAATCTTTGCAAAATTTCTTTGACTTCATCAACCATAAAACAAAAAATGTTTCTACTATAGAAGTAAAAAGCAATGAT
>NZ_MJXO01000013.1:0-2568 GCF_001762835.1 Campylobacter sp. BCW_6466 | reverse complement strand
ATTTTATTTGCGCCATCCTAAAAAACTTTTTAAGAAAAATAATGTCTAAAATTTCAATAATTGTACCCACCTATAATGTAGAAAAATATATAGCAAGAGCTTTGGAAAGTTGCATAAATCAAACCTTTAAAGATATAGAAATAATCGTTGTGGATGATTGTGGAAATGACAAAAGTATAGAAATAGCTAAAGAATATGCCAAAAAAGATACAAGAATAAAAATAATCCATAATAAAACAAACCTAGGCACCTTTGCAGCCAGAAATAATGGTGTTAAACATTCAAATAGTGAGTATTTGATGTTTTTAGATCCTGATGATTATTTAGAGCTTGATATTTGTAAAATAGCAATGGAAAATATAAATGAATATGTATTGCTATCTTTTTCATATGTAAAAATAAATAAAAATAACTATGAAATTTTTTCAGCAAAATGGAAAAATTGGCAAGAATACTTGAAAATTATCAAAAAAAAGCAATTTACACCTTGGAATTTGTGTAATTTAATTGTAAAAAAAGATTTTTATTTAAAACAAATATTATTATCTTTTCAAAATTATAATTTAATTTTTGCAGAGGATTTATTTGTTTTTGCTTTGTTGATTAATGAAAAGATAAAATCAATCGAATACGTTGGTTATTATTATATTGTTAATGATAATTCTACAACAAATTTAGATAAAATGGATGAAAAATTGGCAGATTGTGAAAAAATTTTAAAACTTATAAGAAATTCTAAAATTAATTTGAATGTTAAAAAATATTATTTATATTTTTTAAATATTGAAATTTTAGATTGTAAATATAGATTGCATTTTATTAATAAATATTATTATAAAATAATAAAAATTGGATTTCATATGAAAAAAAAGTTAAAATTATAAGTAATTTATAATTGTCTAGTGTTTAATATTATAGATTAATTAAATTATTGTTTCTTTCATCTATTTTTTTAAATTCAAAAAAAAGTTAATTTTATATTATAAAATTTTTAATATTATTATTATTAATATATAATTATTTTTTTATTTTCTATTTTATATAATCTTTAAAAAACAAAGAAGGTGTATATGAATGTTTCTTTTGTTTCTATCATAATCCCAATCTATAATGTGGAAAAATACCTAGATGAGTGTTTAAAAAGCGTCATAAATCAAACCTATAAAAATTTAGATATTATTTTAGTCGATGATGGAAGCACTGATAATAGCTTAAATATCGCTAAAGAATATGCTAAAAAAGATGAAAGAATTTTTCTTATTATAAAAGAAAATGGTGGTTTAAGTTCAGCTAGAAATGCGGGTTTAGAATTTATCAAAGATACAAAATTAAGAGAATTTTTTGAAAATGAAGATAATATTGTAAGCTACAAAAGCACAAATGCTTTTAAAAACAATACTAAAGAACTTGCAAAAGAAGAAATAAATAAAAACTTTACAAAACTTAGTAAAAATATAATCCAAACAAAGCTTAAAAATATTAATGATTTTATAATTCAAGATTTACCTAATAATATTATTCACTTTTTAGATTCTGATGATTATTTAGAGCTTGATTGCATTGAAAAATGCGTAAATGAGATGAGTAAAGATGATATAGATATTTGCACACATAATATTAAAGAATTTCTTGAAGAAGGTCAAGTATTTAGACAAAAAGCAGAATGTGATATTTATTTAAATTGTAAATACGCTAAAAATATCAGTGGGATTGATTTTTTTAAAAAGAATGATATTTGCGAGTTTTATTTTGCTTGGCAAGGAGCTTTTAGGGCAAGTTTATTAAATGTCTATAAGCTTCGTTTTACTTATGGGATTTATCATGAAGATCATGATTTTGGAACTATATTATTCTTAAGCGCTAAAAAGATAACTTGTATTAAAGAAGAGTTGTTAATTTATAGAATTCGAGCTAATTCTATAATAAAAAGTGAAAAAGAAAAAATAATTCCTAAAAATATGCCTTTTTATTTAGAGTCTTTAAGAGATTATTTTGATGATTATTCTAAGCTTAGAGCTTATTTTAAGGCTTATTGTATGTGTAAGATTGGAGTCAATATCCTACTTTTTTGCAAAGAAAGCAGGATATTAAATGAAAAATTAGCAAATAAGATATTTTTACATTATATTCATTATTATATTGAGCAATATTATCCTTTAAATTATCTCAATATAAAGGCTTTATTTTCTTCAGTCGGTATCAATTTAAGATTTTTTAGATTTAGATTACTATTTAGATTTTATTTGCGCCATCCTAAAAAACTTTTTAAGAAAAATAATGTCTAAAATTTCAATAATTGTACCCACCTATAATGTAGAAAAATATATAGCAAGAGCTTTGGAAAGTTGCATAAATCAAACCTTTAAAGATATAGAAATAATCGTTGTGGATGATTGTGGAAATGACAAAAGTATAGAAATAGCTAAAGAATATGCCAAAAAAGATACAAGAATAAAAATAATCCATAATAAAACAAACCTAGGCACCTTTGCAGCCAGAAATAATGGTGTTAAACATTCAAATAGTGAGTATTTGATGTTTTTAGATCCTGATGATTATTTAGAGCTT
>NZ_MJXO01000012.1:0-1845 GCF_001762835.1 Campylobacter sp. BCW_6466 | reverse complement strand
GCTTTTAGCTAAACTCTCAAAAACAGGTAAAAAATCCTTATCAAATCCGCTAATTTCAATTTTTATAGCCATTTGTATCCTTTCTTATATAATTTTTATTTTTATTATACCATAAAGGATTTTGTTGTAAAATTGGAAAAAACTTTTTTTATATATAAAATTACATAAATAAGACAATCAAAATACAATATAAAAGATTAAAGAATAGTAAAAACGGTTTTTTAAAAAAACTAATATAAATATATGGCTAATTATATAATTAATCCTCCTCTAAGCCATCATTAATTCCTGCTTCTGCAAGTTCAAGCTGTTCTTTTTGATACACTTTATCATCTTTGGCATCTTTAAAACCTTTTAATAATAAAGTTTTCATTTGCTCTATATATTCTTGATATTTACACATATTAATCCTTTTTATTTATCAGGTTTAAAACCACTATCTAAAATTATTTTTGTCGTTGCACCTTTAAGTTTATCAAAACGATTTAAAGCTTGCATATTACTAACTCTAAGCAATCTTATTTTATCATCTTTTTTATAAAACACTTTAAAAACTTCATCACTTTGTTTGTGTTTTACCATATCATCTAAACCACATTTTTCTATAAACTCACAATCTTTAGCAAAAACTTCATTTTCTACATCAAATAAATCTTGAGAAATAACCATTAGGATTAACTGGATCATAAGTATAAGAACTTACTACACATTCTCTCATAGCTTTTTGTATTTCTTCTTGGGATAATTTTTTCATAGTGTTTTTCTTTTTTCTTTCTATTATGATATAAATGACTTAATATGTAGTTATGGATTTTTATAAACTTGATTAATTTAACTTTAATTATTAAAACAACTCGCTATGAGAACCTATATTAATACATGTTAAAATAAGTTTATCATCTTGTTTTTGATAAATTAAGAGCAAATCAGGTTTTACATGACACTCTCTAAGCTCTTTAAATTCACCTTTTAGTTTATGGTCTTTGTATTTTCTTTCAAGAGTTTCATTGTTAGATAAGCGATAGACTATTTCATCTACTAAGTCTTTTTCTTTTAGCGTTAGCTTCTTATAGTTTTTCTTGTATTCTTTTAAAACTCTAATTTCATATTTCACGCATAGCCTTTTTATACTCATCAAAGTTTTTAAAAGTTTCATGCTCTCCATTTTTCATTTCTTCTAAAGCCTTTTTCATGGAACTTTGTTTTTTCTCTTCTGGAGTATCACATTCTAACAAACAATAAGTAGCTTTTAGGCTTTTAGCTAAACTCTCAAAAACAGGTAAAAAATCCTTATCAAATCCGCTAATTTCAATTTTTATAGCCATTTGTATCCTTTCTTATATAATTTTTATTTTTATTATACCATAAAGGATTTTGTTGTAAAATTGGAAAAAACTTTTTTTATATATAAAATTACATAAATAAGACAATCAAAATACAATATAAAAGATTAAAGAATAGTAAAAACGGTTTTTTAAAAAAACTAATATAAATATATGGCTAATTATATAATTAATCCTCCTCTAAGCCATCATTAATTCCTGCTTCTGCAAGTTCAAGCTGTTCTTTTTGATACACTTTATCATCTTTGGCATCTTTAAAACCTTTTAATAATAAAGTTTTCATTTGCTCTATATATTCTTGATATTTACACATATTAATCCTTTTTATTTATCAGGTTTAAAACCACTATCTAAAATTATTTTTGTCGTTGCACCTTTAAGTTTATCAAAACGATTTAAAGCTTGCATATTACTAACTCTAAGCAATCTTATTTTATCATCTTTTTTATAAAACACTTTAAAAACTTCATCACTTTGTTTGTGTTTTACCATATCATCTAAA
>NZ_MJXO01000011.1:0-2676 GCF_001762835.1 Campylobacter sp. BCW_6466 | reverse complement strand
TTTTTTAACATATTTCATTTTTATGTTAAAATTTTTAATATTTTTTAACATTTCAAAAGTTCAGGATTATCGTGGATATTGCCGATGATTTCGGTATCATATCCTTCATCTTTAACTAAATAAATTAAAGAGCCTATGTAATCTCTACTTTTACTCTCAAGATAAAAAGTCCCTTCTTTATGAATGCCAACTTTTGCCAAAAAGCAATCGTATGGACTTTTAGTTTTAACGATATCCCCTTCATAAATCTTTTTGCCATGTTTATCATATAAACCAGTCCAAAGTTCGATTTCGATATCATCATACCAACTTTCAAGAAACTCGTGTTCTCTATCTTCATAAACAAGCAATACACCTGCTTTTATTTCTCCGGGATTATGATTAAACTCAACAAGGCATGGATTGTTTGTTATGTAATGTTTTTCTTGTATATTCCAAATCCTAAAATCAAAATCTTGTAGTTTCATTTGTTATCTCCATTTATGCTTTTTATAGTTTTTTGCCATTCCTCATCGCTTTTAAACTCATTATTAAGTTCTTTAAAAAGTTTAAGTGCTTCATCATTAGACAAATTAGAAAGAATAGTTCTTATTCTTTCTAATGGCTTGATATCCTTATGGATAATTCCAAAGAATTCCTCTTGCTCTTTTGTGCTTAAATCTTCAAAAAGTTTAGCCAAATCATGAGCGTAAAAATCTTCTAAATCACTCGCATCTATGCTTACATTGACATACATTTTTTATCCTTTTGTTTTAAATTAAGTTTTAAAAACTTAATCAAATCCGCCTTAGCGGACTTGTTAAATTCTTAATTTTGAATTTCTAAGCTTTCAATCTTTGGCTCTATTCTAAAATTATCCTTTACAACTCTTTTAAGTCCAAGCTTTACTAAAGTAGTATCATCAAGCTCTACAATGGCATCTTTATTAAGTTCTTCTTTGTAAATGATGCATTCATTAAGGTTGTAACTTTTAAAGGCTTTGATTAAGTTTTCTAGCTTTTCTTTCACACGTGGTAAAGATACACTTTTACTTAAGCGATAGCCAATCTTGCCAAAGGTAAATTCTTTAGATCTTTTTTCGGCAAATTCATGCTTGTTATTTTCACAAAAAGTAGTGATACATTGCTCTATGTATCCAAGCTCATCACTTAAAACCTTAATCTCTCCTGCACGAGCTTCTTTAATCTCATTGCAAGCTAAAGTTACTTCTCCATTAATCTTTTCTATTTTTACACTAAGTTCTGCCACTTTTTTAAGTGCTAAATTAACATCTTCAAAACTATTTATTTGCATTTAAATCTCCTTTAATTTATATTTTTTAATTTGATAATCCCAAAGAACTACGCCGTATCTTAAAAGTATTGCGTGTTTAGCTCTTTTCTTGATTATCCTTAAACCCTTATTGTAAGGGCAACTCCAAAACTAGCTCTTTAATGCCAAGCTTTTTAGCTAATGCTAATTCTTCTTGCATACCTTGTGAATATTTTGCATCTTTGTGTTTGCTAAGATAAATATAATCACACGCTTTTAAAAGCTCTAATCCCATTTGTAAAGCTTTGTCTCTGTGCTTGTTTTCATCCAAATAACTAAATTGTAGTATGGGTGAAACAGGCACAAAACCTTCACATTCACGCATAATTTTTAAGCATTCTTGCTGGGCTATGCTAATAGCTTGTGCTTTTCTTTGACTTTCTCTTATTGCTAAAGCTTTGTAAGGAGAGGCTACATAAACTAATGCCATTGTTAATCCTTTCTAATAAATTTAAGTTTTAAAAAACTTAATCAAATCCACCTTAGTAGATTTGTTAAATTTTCTAATACGCCTTAATTACTCCATTTTTATCTTGGTATAAATTATTTTGCAAGGCTAGATGATCAAGTTTTGAATATTTAAAATGCAAGTTAGCTTTTTTGCTCATATTTCCTAAATGTAAAACATTTCTACCAAATTTACTATGACTGTTTAGGCTAACTGCTTGTTTGTTTCTTCTGATATCATCGATAATAATATATTTAAAACGCTTGTCTCCTTTTGGAGTTTCTAAAATTTCTTTTAAGCTCCAACCTTTTTCTTTTCTTTTCACATAAAGCTTGTGAGTAATCCCATATTTATTACAAATTTCTATTTGTTCTTTTATGTTTAAACCAAGCTTATCTTTAAGTTTAAAATTTTTAGTATTTAATGGTGTATCTAAAGGCATTTTTCTTTTTTTTCTATCTTTAAAACAATAATAACTTAACTGCATTTTTCCCTTTCTAAATAAATTTAAGTTTTAAAAAACTTAATCAAAGTGCTTTTAATTTAAGCACTTTTGTTAAGCTTTTTACCCAAATGAAAACGAATGATTTTTTTTGCAATATAATCAGGATAAATTCCTTTTAAAACATCTACAAACACTCCACTTTGCTTGTAATAAATCCCTACGCCTCTTACTTCAAAAAGACTTCTACTATAATCAGCTTTCTCACCTTTAATCATTGGTATCATTTTTTCTCTCCTTGTATTAAGTTTTCTTTCTTTGCTTCTTCTTTTTTGATTAAGTCAATCGTTTCAAAGATAGCCATCCACTTGTCTTTATTTTTAGGACTCTTTAACTTTCTAAAAGCTTCAGTATAGATTTGATGAACGCGTGTCACGCTAAGATTAAGTTCTTTAGCTATCTCTTCAAAACTCAT
>NZ_MJXO01000010.1:0-6550 GCF_001762835.1 Campylobacter sp. BCW_6466 | reverse complement strand
AAACCACAAAATTACATCTTAATTTTAATAAAATAGAGAATCTAAGGAGATAACCCATGACATATATATTACTTCTTATTATAATTTCTACTATTCTTTCTTATCTTATATTAAAATTTATTTATAAAATCATCTTTAAATCTACAAAAAGCGTTTCAAAGTTTTTAGTCTTTCTTGGAAGTATAGGCTTAATTATCTTTTATTATACTCCTTATTCTTATTATTTAGAGCCTAGTTATTGGCAATTTAGGAATATGTGTAAGTTAAATGAACTTCCTAAAGTATAATAAGATTCTAGGGTATTTTGGATTAAGTTTGGATACATTAGATTGGGAGGAGCTGAATAGAAGAGCTTATAAAATAAGTAAAGAATAGCAATTCTATTTGCAAAATTTTAGAGAATATGCAACATATATAGGAGAAATAAAAAAGACTAGATATGATATAATGGCTATTCTGTATAGCAATAAAAAACTTATCTCTAAAGATAACATTACATCAATAATTTTACTTGATACTTGGAATACAAGACGTTACAATTTAGAGTAAGAATCTGTGGCTAGTTATAATATTGAGTGGATAGAGATAGAAGAATATTGCAGTTTGTACTTCAATACAAAGGAGCAAAAATGGACAATAAAGGATTAATCACTAAATTACGAGACAATGCAGAACTTCCTTGGGCAGCCTATGGATATTTTCATTTAGCTAATGAAAGTTATAAGCCAGAGGAAAATAGTAAGGATTGGAAAAGATTAAAATATTTTAGAGATATTAAAGAAGATACAACCCAATCTGTATTCCCCACCCTAATTGATATTCTCAACATAGAATACAAATATTTTAAAGATGAAAAAACAGGAAAGCTAAAAATGGCTTCTTTGATGATGAGTTATTTAGTGGCGACTTCTCCCAACTCCAAGCCAAACAATTCTTTTCTCGCTATGATTTATTAAAACATTGTCCTAATACAAATTCAGGTTTTTCTGCTACTTTATTTGGAGAAAAAAGAAAACAAATTGATAGTAAAACAAAAGAAGAAGGCTATACCAGTGAATATGGCTATATCAATTATATTTTAGCCATTAGAGGAACAGAAATGGATTTGTTTGTAGCTGATGCTTCTTTAACCATAGGCTCTATACCTAAAGCCCAATATGATGATATGCTAAACTTTTATGAAACTTGTATTAAGATTATCCACAAATCAAAGAAAAAGATTCTCTTACTATTACAGGACACTCTCTTGGAGGCTGTCTAGCACAACTCTTTGCTTTAAGTATCTGTAATGATAGGAATAGAAACAATATCAAAGCTTTATATACTTGTAATGCACCTGGAGCTAGAAAGATAGCACCTCCTTATGATTATATAGTAAAACTCTTTATATTTCACAGTAAAGAACAACAAGAAAGATTTATAAAAGAAGAAATAGAAAATATAGCAAATAGAGCAAGAGATTTAGGCAAAGATAATATTTTCTTAGAAAGTAAGATACGAGAGATATTACACAAGATAATCCAAGAAAAACAAAGTCAATACTATGGGATAACAATGAGTCTTTCTACTCATACAACAATGATGACACTTGATATTAATGCCATTCCTATCTTAGCAGATATTGCACCATATTATAGACAACTTGCTTATAATTATTGGCAACATTTTAAAGAAGATAGGAGACACCTCAAAATTTTGAACTTAAAGGAGATGAAAGATATATATAAAAACTCTCAATTCAAGATTCTATCTTTCATTGTGAATCAAGTAATAATGAATATAAAAATGAATGGTATATCGGCTCTCCTATATCAAAACTAGGGATTAAGCTAGGATTACATCAAGACAATCAATATAGCGATACAACACTGCTTCATACAATCAATACAAGCTCTGGAGTAACAGGGGAGCACTCCATTATCCCCCTTACCCAAACTCTCTATTTTTATTCTTATCTTTTAGAATTAGATGCTAACTATAATAAGGTCAAAGATAAAAGCCTTAGTGAGTGTATAGAGTATCTTAATCATTTTATGAAAAATATTCAAATTTATACAGAAACTTTTGTGTTAAAAAATAATGCTATTAATAATAAAAATTTCGCTCTTAAAAATGGACCTCTTGGACTTTTTAGAAGTTCTCCAGAAAAAATCAATCATTTTGAATATTTTCTTTCATTAATAGCCACCATAATGCAAGAAACAAATGGTATTTTAGAAGAGCTTGGAGATAATTATTATGCAAGCTATAAAGCTCCTACCACTAGTCAAACAAAAATCATAGATTTTATTTTAAAAGTACATGAAAAAGAAAAATATATTTTAATTCTTGATAAAAATGATTTTAATAAATACAGAAAAGATTGTTCCTTTATTAATAATCAAGAAAACTTAGCTCATAAAATTGCCATTGGGGAATTTAGAATTTTCATTGTAGTTTATAAAGATATGAAATGTCTTGAAAATATTAATAATATAACAAAAATATATGGATATAATTCAAAAAGTTATAAAATAAAAGATCAAATTTGGGATGAGCAATATTTAGGTGGAGTTTGTAAAATATCACAAGCTTTTATTTTAATGGAAAAGCTAAAATAGGTATTATTTAGGAAAATTATGATAGGTAAAGACTTTTTATATTCTATTCATAAAGATAAAAAAAGTATTTATTTGTTTTGTGAAAATAAAAGCATCATTGATTGTCAAAGTATTTATGATGAACTTTATAAATTAGAAGCAACGACAGATTTTACTTTTGAAGAACTTCAAAACTATCAAGCTTATATCTTCCTAAACTCCACTCTCCTTACAGGATCAAATGAACTTCCTAATAATCCTTTTTACTTTGGAGAATTAGATCAAGATAATACTATAAAACAAGATACACCTAGTTATTATTTTTTCTCCTAGTAATGAATTCAAATGCAAATCATAAAGGATAAAATAATATATGAAAACAAGCCAAATATATGAAACTTTATAAATATGCTAGAATGTGCTGGACTAGGTATTCTATAAATTTAAATGAGAACATGCTTAAGGAATTTCTAAAAAATATAAAAACAATAGGATGAAATAATGGATGAAGAACTTTTTTGGGAAAACATTGTTCCGGTAGGACATATTAATGAAGAAACTTTAAAGAGCCAAATTTATATTAATAATATAAATTTTAGCACTTTGCAATATGATGAAACAGTTTTACCTACAGAATTAGAGTGTTGTTATAATGAATTTAAATACTATCAAAAAAGCAATAATGAAATAGCAACACTAGGTTGGGCTATTAGCTATCAACTTCAAGTATTGTGGCAAAATAGCCCTAAGATAGATACAATACAAAATTATCATCTCCCCGTAAAACAAAATAAGCCTAATAATCCCCAAGCAGAACAAAGACTAAAAGAAATACAAAATTTCTTACAAAGTAAAGGTATAGAACCCCTTATTTTACATTATACCCCTTATCCAAACAACACACAAACCCAAGAAATGAAAAGACTAAGGCAAAATTCAGAGCGTTTTTCGCACCATGTAGATAATAAAACAAATGAAGCAAGAGAAGAAAGGCGTTCTATTAAATTTTACACTACGCTAGATTGGGATAAGTTTTATTCTCATTTTCCTATAATAAAAAGACTAAGTAAAAAATTTCATACAAAAGAAGACATATACACTCAAAATTTTGCAAAGCAAATAGAAAAAATTTTAAGAAAAACTCATAATATTTTGATATTAAAAAATTTGCCTCAAGGAGAATATAAATTTGATTTTGCTATCGATATAAAAGAAAATCGAAGCGATAAAAATGAAGAATCTTATATCATCATTAAAGAAAATGATGAAATTTCAAAAGATTATAAACGCATTTTAGACTGTAAGCCCTATGAGCTTGATACTTTAAATTGTCAATATATAGGTATGGGTGATGATGAGTTTTTCAGACAAATTTGGCAAAATTTAGGTATAAATATTGCAGAGAAATTTAAGGTAGATTTTTCTTATGCTAGACTTGATAAATTTATTTTTGCGACATCGCCATTTGGACTTACTTATAATACATATGAGACTTTAGAGCAAACTTATGATGAACTCATGCAAGATCTATCTCTTTATGCTTGCAGTGGTAAATTTTCTTTTAATTTTGTTCCTTCGAAATTAAGCATTAAAAAAGAAATTCAAGGAGATAGAGAAAAGGTATCATACCGCGTTGATGAAATGCTTGTTTATGTTTATGATAGCTTTGATTTTTTAGATCAAGGACATGAATTTGATGATAAGGGAAATTTTATCAAGCTAGGACAACCTGTTGGAGCTTGGGATTTTAATGAAAAGAGTTTTAGTATTTGGGGTTCTACAAGACAAATGGGAACTTATAGGTATAGTGATATAGTACAAGATACTTTTATTGAAATAACCTTTGAGGACATCTTGCAATCTCCAAAAACTAAACAATATTATATTTACAATCAAGATTATCAAGACTATCAAAAATTCACTCCTTATGGTTTGGATTTTAGACTTTATAGTAAAGATTTTATCACTAAACTTGATTTTAAAGATGAAGCTTATAATGTGCTTTGTGATACAGGAGTTTAAATGGGAGATAGTATTACGCTTTCTATTTTTGTAGGTTCATTACTATCCATTGCTGTTATCACAAAATTTTATCTTATAGCTTTATCTGTGCTTATTGCCTTTTCTATTTTAAATTATTGGATGAGAATTAACATAAAAGAATTTGTAAAATCTTATTTTTTAATATCTTTTATTATCTTTTTTATGGCTATTGTTATCATATTTTATCTTACTTATGATCTTGAAACTTCTAGAGGGCTTGTATTGCTTGGTCCTCCAGAAATTGAAAAATTATCACCACAAGAATATAGAGTGCGTAATTATTTTAAATTTTTAACCTTTGCAACTATGTTTTTTTTAGCAATCACATTTTTTATACTTCCTTGTTTATTACAAGCTTATTTATTTAAACGCTATAGCACAGGAGAAAAACGCAAAAAATTAAGTTGGTTTATAGGGTTTGCGTGTAATATCTTTTTATTAATTGTGAGTTTTTATAAGTTATATGAAAATCTTTAAAGACTATCAAAAATTCACTCCTTATGGTTTGGATTTTAAACTTTATAGTAAGGATTTTATCACTAAACTTGATTTTAAAGATAAAGCTTATAATGTGCTTTATAATACAGGAGTTTAAATGGGAGATAGTATTACACTTTCTATTTTTTGGGGTTTATTTGGATTTATTCTTGCTTTTACTAATATAAAATTTTATCTTACAACTTTAAGTGTTCTTGTTGTCTTTTCTATTTTAAATTATTGGATTAAAATTAATATAAAAGAATTTGTAAAATCTTATTTTTCAATATCTTTTATTATCTTTTTTATGGCTATTGTTATTGTATTTTATCTTACTTATGATCTTGAAACTTCTAGGGATCTTGCATTACTTAGCTCTCTAGAAGCTAAAGAATTGTCACCGCAAGAATATAAAGCATATAATTATTTTGGATTTTTGACTTGTATAACTATGTTTTTTTTACAATCACATTTATTATACTTCCTTGTTTATTACAAGCTTATTTTTTTAAATGTTATAGCACAGGAGAAAAACACAAAAAATTAAGTTGGTTTATAGGGTTTTTATGCAATATTATTATATTAATTGCAAGTGCATATTTGATGTATATATTTTAAAGACTATCAAAAATTTAATATATTTGATATAATATTCATTTATCTTGAATATTTAGAAAAAAAATGGATAGAGAATTATTTATAACAAGGCTTGCTTTTATAAACAATGACGAAATAGACACAATAGATAAAAATTCATCCATAGCATATTTAAAAGCCTTATATCAATGTGAAAATTCCATAGCTATAAATTATAATCAAGAAGATCTTTTCACTCAAGCTACTGCTATAAACAATTTAGGCTATAATTCTACTTTCACAAAAATCTTCATCCTAGATAAAGAAAATCTAAATGATACCTATCTTGATGCTAGAAAAAGGCTTTATAAATCTATCAATACTTTAAAAGAAAAAAGAAATGAAAAAATAAAAGATATCCAAGACTATTTAGATAAAGAAATTTCCTTACAAGATAATCTAAATAATCAAAGCTTTAATACTAAGGAAAATGATGTTAATTTAATTTTAAACGAAGTATTTAACATAGAGCAATTTTATGATAAAAATACCAATACCATAGTATTAAAGACAAATAATATAAAAATCATATTCTTAGATAAAGTAAATTTACAAGATTTGCAAGATAATTCTAACAATACTTCTTTCATCTCTATGTCAAATTTGATCCATATTTATGATAATCATTGTGATATTTTTGCAAAAGATAGAAGTGTTTTGGATATAAAGGACATAGAAGAAAAATATCAAATAGATTTTAAAAGTTTAGATACAAAAATCTTCCTAAACTCCACCCTCCTTACAGGCTCAAGTGAACTTCCTAATAATCCTTTTTACTTTGGAGAATTAGATCAAGATAATACTATAAAACAAGA
>NZ_MJXO01000009.1:0-1781 GCF_001762835.1 Campylobacter sp. BCW_6466 | reverse complement strand
TAACCCCATTTACCACCACAAATTTACAAACATAAAGCTCTTGTTTTCTATCTTCATCTTCTAAGATTTCATCTAGTCCTTGTGCGATTTGAAGTTTTAAATTTTGCATTTTTGCAGGAGCTAAAAAACTAAAATGATATTCGTTTAATTCTTTATTATCTTCTAAAGCATTTTTGATGATTTTATCATACTCATGTAGCTGTGTAAAATACCCTACTCCTAAATCTTTATTTTCAAATTCCTTATAAGCACTTTTATAAACTTTAGCAATGTTTTTTGGGATAATAAAATAAAGTTTGATTAAATTAGTATCAAAGCTAAGATTTAATTCTTTAAATTCATAATCTTTACTAAAGTCTTGTTTGAATTGATTAAGAATATTTATATCCTCTATATCTTTTAAATCTTTTAAATCTATATTAAATTCATTTAAAGCCTTATCTTGTTCTTTTTTTTCATTATTGATTAAAAGATTATAGATAGGTAAATTATCTTTTTGAAATCTATCACTTTTATAATGAAGTCTTATTATAGGTTCTTTTAACTCTATTTGATTTTTACTTTGTTCTCCTAAGCCCTCTTTAGGATCAAAGCTGTGATCAAATTTAAACTTAGTAGGAGTAAAGCTTACTTTTAAAGCAAAGCCTTTATCTGTTTTACAAGCTGAGATGAGTTCTTGTAAGATTACATATTCATTATTGACTTTCTTTTGAGATAAGGATCCTTTTACATTAACAACTTTAGTACAAGGAACACTTACACCTGCTATAGTATTAGGACAAGCTACTATACTAGAGTTTAATAAATCACTTTCTAGCATTATAGGCACACCATCATCTTTAAAAGTTTTTCCTTTGTTTGATTTAAGTATGACTTTACCTCCATGGATACATTCTAGGTTTTGATTTTCTAAAAGAGCATGAAGTTTAGCTATAGCTTGTTTTTTATCTACTTGTGTGGTTTTTTGTTCTTTTAAAGTGTTTGAAATTAAGTCTTTATACTCTAAGCTTTGTTTGCTTAAACATTCTAATTTAATATTTAAAGAATTTTCTATAATAGAATAATTAAGCAAGCAAAGTTCATCATTTTTATAAAAGATACTAAGTCTTCCTAAACCACTGCTTTCATCTTTAGGAGAAAAATAATAACTGGGTGTATCTTGTTTTATAGTATTATCTTGATCTAATTCTCCAAAGTAAAAAGGATTATTAGGAAGTTCACTTGAGCCTGTAAGGAGGGTGGAGTTTAGGAAGATTTTTGTATCTAAACTTTTAAAATCTATTTGATATTTTTCTTCTATGTCCTTTATATCCAAAACACTTCTATCTTTTGCAAAAATATCACAATGATTATCATAAATATGGATCAAATTTGACATAGAGATGAAAGAAGTATTGTTAGAATTATCTTGCAAATCTTGTAAATTTACTTTATCTAAGAATATGATTTTTATATTATTTGTCTTTAATACTATGGTATTGGTATTTTTATCATAAAATTGCTCTATGTTAAATACTTCGTTTAAAATTAAATTAACATCATTTTCCTTAGTATTAAAGCTTTGATTATTTAGATTATCTTGTAAGGAAATTTCTTTATCTAAATAGTCTTGGATATCTTTTATTTTTTCATTTCTTTTTTCTTTTAAAGTATTGATAGATTTATAAAGCCTTTTTCTAGCATCAAGATAGGTATCATTTAGATTTTCTTTATCTAGGATGAAGATTTTTGTGAAAGTAGAATTATAGCCTAAATTGTTTATAGCAGTAGCTTGAGTGAAA
>NZ_MJXO01000008.1:0-1830 GCF_001762835.1 Campylobacter sp. BCW_6466 | reverse complement strand
AACCAACTTTCTTATAAACTAGGACAAGCTTTGATTTTAAATTCTAAAAGTGTATTCGGTTTTTTATCTTTACCTTTTATAATATTAAGTATTGTTATTTCACATAAACAAGAACAAAAGGCTTATAAATTTAAAATAAAGAAAAATCCAAATTTAGCTTTGCCTCCTTTAAGTTCATATGATGATTATAATGAAGCTTTAAAAATAAAAAATCATTTTTCTTATCAATTAGGAGAAGAATTTATTAAGGCTAGTAAGAATTGGCATAAAGGTGGATTATTCTTATTGCCTTATAGAGTTTTTAAGCTTTATAAGAAATTTAGGAAAAAACAATGAAAACCGTAGGCGTAGTTATCCCAATCTATAATGTAGAAAAATATTTAAGAGAATGTTTAGATAGTGTTGTCAATCAAACTTATAAAAATTTACAAGTTGCACTTGTAAATGATGGTAGCACAGATGAAAACTCACTCAATATAGCCAAAGAATATACTTTAAAAGATGAAAGATTTATACTTTTTGATAAAGAAAACGGGGGGCTTTCTTCATCTCGTAATGTAGGCATAGAATTCTTTAGTAAAGAATATGATTTTAAAAACATTACCCAAGAATTAAAAGAAAACTCCTTAGTAGAATTTAAACTAGACAATGAGGATAATCCTTATAATATTTATAAAATATATAAAAGTTCAAATTTCTTTAAAAATAAAGATGAACTTTTAAATTTTAAAGCTCCTGATATTGATTATATTATCTTTTTAGATTCTGATGATTATTGGGAATTAAATTGTATAGAAGAATGTGTTCCTAGAATGGATGGGGTTGAAGTGGTTTGGTTTGATTGGAAAAAGCGATATGACGGTGTTAAAGAAAATAAAACAGATGAAAATTTTACCTGGATGATTTTAAGAGATAAAGGAATAATCCATTCTTTGGAATGGTTTGAGGAGATGCAAAAACTTGATAATAAGCTATTTGCATTTTGTATTCAAGGAATGATTGATTTTATCTTTTTAAAAAAGATTAAATTAAAATTTATAGATAAAGTTGTTTCAGAAGATTTTCATTTTGGCATTATGCTATTTTTCCAAGCGCAGTATATTTATATCTTAAATCGGAAATTATATACTTATAGAATAAGAACTAATAGCATTTGTAGTCACGAAGGAAAGGTTTCTAAAGAAAGTATCTCTCCATTTATTAGCGGTATTTATAAAGATTTTCAGTATGATGGTTATAAAACAAAATTATATCACTATATAGCTAGTTGTATTATAATGATTAAAAATATAATCAAACATATAGAATTTCAACATGACTTTAGAAAAATTGATATTTTGAAAAATCTTTTTATAGTAGAAATGTTAAAACATGCATCTCCTATTTTAGAATTTGATATAGATCCTTGGAGTATGAAAAATGAGTATAAAATTTTAAAATCACTTTATTTTTCAGACAAGTCAAACATAGGAGCTCTTTTAAGAATTCAAAACCAACTTTCTTATAAACTAGGACAAGCTTTGATTTTAAATTCTAAAAGTGTATTCGGTTTTTTATCTTTACCTTTTATAATATTAAGTATTGTTATTTCACATAAACAAGAACAAAAGGCTTATAAATTTAAAATAAAGAAAAATCCAAATTTAGCTTTGCCTCCTTTAAGTTCATATGATGATTATAATGAAGCTTTAAAAATAAAAAATCATTTTTCTTATCAATTAGGAGAAGAATTTATTAAGGCTAGTAAGAATTGGCATAAAGGTGGATTATTCTTATTGCCTTATAGAGTTTTTAAGCTTTATAAGAAATTTAGGAAAAAACAATGAAAAC
>NZ_MJXO01000007.1:0-74149 GCF_001762835.1 Campylobacter sp. BCW_6466 | reverse complement strand
GAAAACATCCTTGCTACTAAAAAAGGTTTAGAACAAGACAATCAAGCTGTTAAAGAATCAGTTCAAACCGTATCAGTTGTAGAAGGTGGTAATCTAACAGCAAGAATTACTGCTAATCCAAGAAACCCACAACTTATTGAACTTAAAAATGTTCTAAATAAACTTCTTGATGTTTTACAAGCTAGAGTAGGTTCTGATATGAATGTTATTCATAAAATATTTGAAGAATACAAAAGCTTAGATTTTAGAAATAAAATCTCTAATGCTTCAGGAAGTGTTGAATTAACTACTAATGCTTTAGGCGATGAAATAGTTAAAATGCTAAAACAAAGTTCAGACTTTGCTAATGCTTTAGCTAATGAAAGTGGAAAATTACAAACTGCTGTTCAAAGCTTAACCACTTCTTCAAATTCTCAAGCTCAATCTTTAGAAGAAACTGCAGCAGCTTTAGAAGAGATCACTTCTTCTATGCAAAATGTTTCAGTTAAAACTAGTGATGTTATCACTCAATCTGAAGAGATTAAAAATGTTACAGGTATTATAGGAGATATTGCAGATCAAATTAATCTTCTAGCTTTAAATGCAGCTATTGAAGCAGCTCGTGCTGGAGAACATGGTAGAGGCTTTGCTGTTGTGGCTGATGAAGTTAGAAAACTAGCTGAGAGAACTCAAAAGTCTTTATCTGAAATAGAAGCTAATACTAATTTACTTGTTCAATCTATCAATGATATGGCAGAAAGTATTAAAGAACAAACTGCAGGTATTACTCAAATCAATGATAGCGTAGCACAAATTGATCAAACTACTAAAGATAATGTTGAAATTGCTAATGAATCAGCTATTATTTCTAGTACAGTAAGTGATATAGCTAATAATATCTTAGAAGATGTTAAGAAGAAGAGGTTTTAATTAGTCTTTTATACCTAGTGAAAAACTAGGTATAAATTTTTCCTTCGATTTAAATTTTTCATCAAAATTTCTAAAAAGTTTCCAAATATTTTTATACTTTCATTGTTTTAAATTTTAATATAGAGTAAAAATAAATGGAAAGAATATTGTTTTTAAAAGGTTCAGCTTTAGATTCTATGCTGGCTTTTTTAAGTTCAAATTTAAGTGCTGCTATGCTTAAGGATAAGGATTTTCTAGGTTTTAAAGTTGTTGATGCAAGCACACAAGATAAAGTTATAGCACCACAAGGTTATGAAGCAAGGGTTTTAATTTCTTGAGGTGATCCACTTTTTAGCAAAGTAAAACCTTATGATGAAAATAAAATCATCGATATGAATGCGGTTAAAAATGCTCATTTGGTTTTTTGGAGATAATCATGATGGTATGAATTTTTTCCACTTTCAAAAAACAGATGAATTTTAACTGTTAATAATGAATATATAAATCCTTAAATCATATTTAATCATCATGGTAAAAATTAAGCAAAGAAGATATTTTTTTATATGAGCAAGCTAGTGTGGGTGTGAGTATCTTAGAAATCGAAAAAAAGATGATGATTGGACTGTTTTTAGACTCTAAGTATAACTGCAGAATCGATGTAAACACTAAAATGCAAGTAAATGAGCAGCTAAAAAAGAAGTTTTAAAAAATGAAAAATTTATTCATGGAACTTTTGCAAATTATGCAAATGGACAAATACCTTAGGGAACTTATATTACCTGTGAAGAAAATTTTGACGATTTTTTGAAGTTTAGATGAAAATTTAGAATTTTGATGAAATATTTGATTTAGCTAAAAATATCGACGAAATCAATCTTTTTAATATAAAAATATGCTTTAAAAGAACTTCTTTAGGGTGTTTAAACATATAAATATAGGAATTATCGTAAAAAAGACGGGTTTATATGGGTGAATGACGAGTTATTTTTAAATTTATTAGTAAACACAAATACAAAAAAGGTGCTAATATAGCAAAATTATTAGATGAAAGCATTTTGTATATAGGACAGTTTAATGGTAAAGTGGGAGATTTTAAAACATAGGGAAAATGGATAGCAAGCCATAAACAAAAGTGATTCTAAAGAAGTATTTGCAACACTAACAAATAATAAAAATTACCAAGAACCTAATGTAGCAAATCCAAAAACAGGGGAAATCAGACGCTTTTTAACAGGGTTTATTGCTTGTGAATTAACAGGGATTGCTTTTAGTGAGGATTATGCTACAATGTTTGTAGGCATACAACACCCAAGAGAAGGTTTGAAAGGTAGTATTTTTCCTTATGGAAAAACAACCAAGATCTGGTGTGATGATGATAAGAAAACTTGATGGTGGAGTGATAGGAAGCTAATAAATTCCAAGCTTAAGGCTTGGAATTTAATTACTGCATTAGCAATTACCAGTTTTTAAATATTTTATAATAGCTTCGCTAGCACGATAGGCTAAAGCATTTAAGGTTAAGGTAGGGTTGTAGCCTGGATTATGTGGAAAATTTCCTGCACCTACGACAAAAAGATTATTAACATCCCAATGTTGTAAATAAGGATTAACTACACTTGTGTTTTTATCTGTACCCATTATAGTTCCGCCAGCAATATGGGTAGAAGTATACCAACCATTTGAAACTACTCCATAATCTCCTAATTTTGGCGAAGTGTAAATATTTTGCGCTCCCATTTCTTGCATGATGCTTTTTAGTTTTGGAAGCATAAAATTATAAAGATTTTTATCTTGCTTGGTAAAATTATAGGTTACGCGGATAAGTGGTAGTCCATAAGCATCTTTATAAGTTGGATCAAGGGATAAATAATTACCTATATAAGGAATAGATGCACCCTGAGCTCCAATATAAGTAAATCGAGTATAATTATAAATAGAAGCTTTTTTAAATTCGGCTCCCCATGAAGGTGTGCCCGGTTTAATTGGATTTGATGCTATAGGTCTTGCTCCATTTTGGGAAATTCTAAAGCTTGCTCCATGAATAAAATCAAGTTTGGAATGATCGAAATTATCCCCATTAAAATCATCTATCCAATTGCAAAGTGCCCCAGCTCCAAGATAAGAATTAAATGGATCTTTGAAAAAACCATTAACACTAGGTGTGATTTGATAACTATAATTTTTTCCTAAAGTTCCTTTGCCTGTTTTTGGATTATAAATTTCGCCTATATTAGAAACCATTAAAAGTTTAGCATTGTTGAAAACATAAGAGCCTAACATAACCACTTCTGCAGGTTGTATGAATTCTTCCAAAGTTAAAGTATTAACAAATCGTACTCCTGTAGCCTTACCATCTTTATGTAAAATTTCTAAAACATTAGCATGCGTTTTAATATCTAAGTTTTTAGTTGCTAAAGCTGAAGGTATAGTTGTTACTATAGGAGAAGCTTTTGCACCATATTCACAGCCAAAATGCTCACAAAAAGCACAATATTGACATGCTCCCAAGCTTTGTTTATCAGGATTTGTATAAGTTTGAGATGAGTTTGAAGCAGGAACCATGCAAGGATGATATCCAAGTTTTTTGGTTGCTTCATCAAATTTTTTTAACATAGTTGTTTTTTCTAAAGGAGGATTAGGATAAGGATTGCTTCTTTTTCCTGAGAAAGGACTTTTATCTTCTCCAGAAACTCCCATCATTTTTTCAGCTTTGTCGTAGTAAGGTTCCATTTCATCATAGTTTACACCCCAATCTTGAATAGTGTATTCTTTAGAAACTTTATTTTTGCCATATTTTTCTTCTGTTAAAGATTTTATTTGAAAGTCATAAGGTAGAAAACGATAACTCATACCATTCCAATGAACTCCTGCTCCACCAACATTATTACCGACATCAAAAGCATAATTTTTTCTCATTGGTAAAGCAATTTCATTATCATTATTCCTAACACATATACTTTCTTTACTTAAATCTTGTTTCATTGCAGCATTATTTACATATTTATACTCATCATGCGCACCCAAAAAATCCGAAGTATCTTGATGTCCACCCCTTTCTAAGGCGACAACTTTAATCCCTGCTTTAGCGCATTCATTTGCAACAATAGAAGAACTCCAACCTAAACCTATAACAACAACATCTGTTTTTTTAAGTATTTTTGCCATTTGTATTCCTTTAATGTGACATATCAACCAAAGAAATAGGCTCTATCACTTCAAATTTATCTCCATCTAAAACTTGAGCTGCGTAAGTCATTTGAGCTCCTGGGAATTTTTTCATGCGCCAAGCATGCATATTTGCATTGCCGCCATAAATTGGATCAGCATAAACTCCTGCTATAGTCATGCTTCTTAATTCTGTAAAAAAATCGCTTGCTTTTATCTTATCTCCAAAAGAAACCTTTGTTTTATCTTGTTCAAAAGCTCTTAAGACTTCATCTTTTTGTTTCGCATTAAGTTCTATAAAGCTTTTTTTATAACGAAGTTTTGCTTCTTCATCTAAAGCATTTACCCCCATTTTAAAAAGTTCGGCTCTAGTTAAAGGATATTGATAACCTTGATTTTTCTTTCCTTGTATAAAAGGTCCAAAGCGATAATCTTTTGCTCCACTTCCGTAATTTCCTGCAAGTTCATTATCTATAAAAATAGCTACACCTAATTTTTTAGCACCTGGTCCTAAATCATCTTCGGGAAAAATTCTTTCTACTGCTTCACTCAGAATATCAAGTTGTGCAGAATTATTAAAAAAAATTCTAGCACGATAATTTTGAGTAGAATTCAAATTGTTTTGATTGTGCGTATGAGCAAAAACCATACTTGGTGCGCTAGCACCTACTAAAGTAAACAAAGATGAGGCTTTAAGAAAATTTCTGCGACTTTGTTTTTTGTCCATGTTTATTCCTTCCTTATTTTTTTAACATAAATAAGTTATAGTTTTTAATATAAAAAATATATTAATTTAAAAAAAATAATATTTTTATATTTTTTTAAATGTGTAATTATGTAACAAAATTAAGTATAATTTAAATTATATTTAATAATATTTATAAAACGTTATGAAAAAATATTTTATATTTTTAAGGAGTATTGATATAAAGATTTAGGCTAGGAATTCTAGCCTATAATAAGAAAAAATCAATGCAAGCTTTCTATATAAGCCATAGCACTTAATGCAGCTACAGCTCCATCACCTGCAGCACAAATCACTTGCTTAGGTGCATCTTTTCTAAGATCTCCTGCGGCAAAAAGTCCAGCAACACTAGTTTGCATTTTAAGATCAACACTTACTTGCCCACCTTCTTCCATATTGCATAAAAACTTACCATCGTCTTGTTTTAAAATTTCATTTCTTACATTAAGACCAACAAAAGTAAAAATTCCTGGAACATTTAAATCTCTAATACTACCATCTTTTAATTTTACTTTTACACCAGTAACACCCATTTTATCACCATATACTTCATCTACACTTGCACTAGTAATGAGTTCTATTTTTTCATTTTTCTTAACTTTTTCTACTGTAGATGGAGCTGCTCTAAACTCATCTCTGCGGTGGATAAGATAAACCTTAGAACAAATATTTGCTAGATACAAAGCTTCTTCTAAAGCCGTATCTCCACCACCTAAAACTGCAACTTCTTTATTTTTATAAAAAAATCCATCACAAGTTGCACAAGTGCTTACACCTTTTCCAAAAAATTCATCTTCGCCTTTAAAACCTGCTCTTTTTGGAGCTGAACCTGTACAAACTATCACAGCTTTAGCAAGTTCTGTTTTACCACCTTCTAATTTGATGGTAAAACTTCCATCGCTATTTTTTAAAATTTGTTCTACTCCAACCATTTCATGTTTTAAACCAAAACGCATACATTGTTCATTCCAAGGAGCCATAAAAGAAATTCCATCCATAACTTGGGCTACACCTGGATAATTTTCTATTTCAGAACTTGAGGTAATTTGTCCACCAGGCATACCTTTTTCAAACAATACTACATTCTTAAGACCACCTCTAGTTGCATAAAGTCCGGCACTAAGTCCAGCAGGACCTCCACCTATGATTGCTACATCTAACATTTATATTTCCTTTATATTGAATTTTATTATTAACAATGATATAAAAATTATTCTTAATAGTAGTTAATAAAAATTATTATTTAGTATAAATTTGAAATTTTTAAGAAGAAGGCTAGTTATACTAGCCTTTAGTTTATAGTAAAGAATTTAGTTTATCGCTAATTGCTTGTTTAGATTGTGCACCAACGAGTTGATCTACAACTTCACCATTTTTAAAGAAAATAAGCGTAGGAATAGAGCGAACACCAAATTCAGCTGCTAAATCACCTTGTTCATCTGTATTTACTTTGCAAATTTTAGCTTTACCATCAAAGTCGTTTGCAAGTTCATCAATAACTGGAGCAAGCATTCTACAAGGTCCGCACCATGGAGCCCAAAAATCAACTAAAGCTACACCTTCTTTTGCTTGAGCAAAATTATCACTTGTTAATTCAATATATTTTCCCATAATTTTTCCTTTCTTTAATTTTTGTCTAATTGTATTTTATTTTTTTAAATATCAGCTTAAAAACTTATATTTTCGCAAAATTGTATCACATCATTTTTAATGCAAATCAGATCAATCTGAAAATCCGATGAAATTCCGTTTTTAAGATGATAAAATTCTATAGTTTTTAAAATTTTTTCAAGTTTTTTTCTATCCAAACGCTCAGAAACTTCATAATCATTTTGAGTAAATTTAACCTCTATAAAATGTAAAATTTCATCTTTTTTGGCTATTATATCGATTTCTCCAAATTTAGAATGGAAATTTCTTTTTAAAATTTCAAAGCCTTGTTTTTTTAAAAATTTACAAGCCTTATCTTCACCTAAAATTCCATCTAAATAAGCTTTTACACCCATTATTCTATACGCATCATAAAAGGCTTGGTTTTTATAAAATCTTGTTTGCGCAAAATTTCAAGCAAATTTTGTATGCTTTTTTCATAAGTTAAATGCGTAGTAAAAAATAAAGTGCTGTAATTTTCATCATTTTTTTTAGGTTTTTGTAAAAAACTATCGATAGAAATATTATTTTCACTCATCAATTGTGTGATTTTAGATAAAACCCCTATTTTATCTTCAACTTTCACCCTTAAATAATATTTTGTATAAATTTCATCTTTGCTTAAAAGCTCGTATTCTAAAGTATTCACAAAACCAAGCATTGGTGCTTTTACCTGATCTCTTGCTATATCCATAAGATCTGAAATCACAGCACTTGCAGTGGCCTCTCCTCCTGCTCCTGCTCCATAATACAAACTTTCACCCAACAAATCTCCATTAATACTTATAGCATTCATCACTCCATCGACTTTTGCAAGCATTTTTTCTTTATCTATCATAGTAGGATGCACTCTTAATTCTACTTTATCTTCACGCACCTTGGCTATACCTAAAAGTTTTATGGTAAATTCAAACTCATTAGCAAAATACATGTCTTCAGGCGCAATTTCGCTAATACCCTCGATCAAAATATCTTCAGGTTTAGCTTTAAGATTATAAGCGATACTTGATAAAACAAGCAGTTTATGAGCTGCATCTTGTCCTTCTATGTCAAAAGTTGGATCAGCTTCTGCATAGCCTAAATTTTGAGCTATTTGTAAGGCTTGTTTAAAACTCATATTTTTTTGACTCATAGAACTTAAAATATAATTACTCGTACCATTTAAAATCCCTTTTATAGCCAAAATATTATTTGCACTTAAACCTTCTTTTAAAACCTTTATAATAGGAATTCCCCCAGCCACACTTGCTTCATAACCAAAGGCTAAATTTTTAGCCAAATTTTCAAGTTCATAACGATGATAAGCAAGCATAGCTTTATTTGCAGTAACAACAGCTTTTTTCTTTTTTAAAATTTCACTCACTATTTTAAAAGCTTCATCCACTCCACCCATTAACTCTACAAAAACATCTACATCAGCATTTAAAATTTCTTCAACGCTATGAGTAATTGGAATTAAAGCGTTTTTTTTAGGACTTCTAGCAAGAGCGATCACAGGAGTTATGCTTTGCCCACATCTCGCACGAATAAGTTTATTGTTTTCTAAAAGAAATTTAACCACTGCACTTCCAACAGTGCCATAACCAAGAATTGCTACTTTCATAACTTACTCTTTTAAATATTTTTTGATATTGCGTGCAGCTTGGCGTATGCGATTTTCATTTTCAATTAAAGCAATTCTTACATACTCATCACCTGCTTCGCCAAAACCTACCCCAGGACTTACTGCAACACTAGCACGTTGTAAAAGTTGCTTTGAAAATTCTAAACTTTTTAAATGTCTTTTGCTTTCAGGGAGTTTTGCCCAAACAAACATACTTGCTCTTGGTTTTTGAAGTTTCCAGCCTGCGTTTTCAAAAGCTTCAAGTAAAATGTGCATTCTTTTATCATAAGTTGCACGGATTTCATCCACACAAGTTTGATCTCCATCTAAAGCTATGGTAGCTGATACTTGAATAGGCGTATACATACCATAATCAAACCAAGATTTTATTTTTTTAAGCGCACTGACTAAGCGTTTATTTCCTACTACAAAACCTACACGCCAGCCTGCCATATTGTAAGATTTTGAAAGAGTGTAAGTTTCTACCGCTACATCTTTTGCACCTTCAATTTCCAAAATAGAAGGAGTTTTATAGTCATCATAAGTTAAATCTGCATATGCAATATCTGAAATAATATAAAATCTTTCTTTTTTTGCCGTTGCTATCAATCTTTCATAAAAACTTTTCTCACAAGTTACTGTTGTTGGATTATGCGGGAAATTAACAACGACATATTTTGGACGCGGGATGCTTTCATTTAAAGTTTTATGTAAATTTTCAAAAAATTGATTTTCATCAAGCTCAAATTTTTCATTATAAGCTAAAGGCATTTTTGCTACATTGCCTCCTGCTATAATAAAAGCTTGAGTATGTATAGGATAAGCAGGAGTTGGCACAATAGCAACATCTCCAGGATTTATAATCGCTCTTGCAAGATTTACAAAACCCTCTTTTGAACCCATGGTAGCTACAACTTCATTTTCAGGATCTAGATTGACATTATATTTTCTTTTATACCAATTACAAATTGCTAAGCGAAGTTTATAAATCCCCATGGATGTAGAATATCCCGAGGTTTTATCTTTGTTAGCGCTTTCACAAAGTTTATCTATAATGTGTTGTGGAGTTTTACCATCGGGATTTCCCATTGAAAAGTCGATGATATCCTCTCCAGCACGTCTTGCTGCCATTTTTATCGCATTTACTTCTGCGAAAACATAATTTGGAAGTCTTTCTATGGTATTAAAACGGATTTCATCAAACATTTCTTAATCCTTTATTTTTTAAGTGTGATTTTTAAACCCCTGCGTATATTATCTAAACTATACATATCGCTTACAATAGCATATATAGCACCATTTGGAATAAGTTCTGAAAAATGATTATTTTTATTTTCGCTTTTTACTGCTTTAATTAGATTTAGATTTTTATCTAAAAAGAAGATTTTAGGAAACCAATTGTCTAAATCATTTGCATCAATAATCAAATTTGTAGCATTTTTTAAATCAAGCACATAGTCTTTAAGGGGTTTTTCTAATGATTTTGGAGTATTTAAATTAACATTTGTATTGGTTTTTAATACAGCATTGGAAAAATTTAAATCATATTCATAATCATATGCCCCAATACGCTTAATATTATCTATATAGACAGAATTTTCTTTTAAGAGATTGTAAAGCGTTCCAGGATCTAAAACATATTGGGATTCTACTTGTATGGTATAGTCAATATTTCCTTCTCTTAAAATCAAATCTGTAGGGATAAAATATATATATCCAGCATCTGTTAAAACATCGGATAAAATTTTAAAAAACATAACTTCATCAGCTTTTGCTTTAAAATTTAGTCTTAGACTTTGAGGATTTGATAGTGTTAAGGCAATTAAAGAATTGGTTTTTAATATTTGAGATATTTTTGCAATATCACAATTTCCATTATTATCTATGTAAGAATTATTTGAAAATAATAATTCTAGTTGAGAATTTTTACTAGGATTGTTTACTAAATTTTTTGCCAAATCAAGACTTGAGATTGCAAAAGATATATTAACATAAAGAGTAAGAATAATAATTTTTTTTACCATTCTTTACCTTTATTTAATTTTGCAAATTCAGCAGCTGAAATACTTGTAATTTTTCCATCTTTAATCAAGAAACGTTTTGAAATTCCTGCAGGAAATTTTTGTTCTTTATTTTCTTGATCAAACATTGTTAAAGCTGCAGCTCCTGTTAAAATTAACTGATCTTTATCTAAAGAAATATTAAAATCTTTTTCTTTAACAAAGCTTGTTTTTTTAAGGCTTTTTAAATCTATCAAACCTATCCAAATCTTGGTAGAGGTTTTAAAATGTGCTTCTTTTAAAGAATCAGTTTTTGGTGTATTTATGTCTTCTTGGATTTGGGTATTTTTTTCTTCATCGAGTAAGGTTGTGTTATTTTCACTGATATTATTTTCTATGCTTATGTTTTTATCATTTTCTTGTAACGAGATGTTTTGGCTTGGTAAAACGCTCTCTGTTTGATTTGTTTCTTGTGCTTTATTGTTGTCTATAACAACAACATTATTTCCACCTAAAGATTTTAAATTTTCTTGTGCTTGTCCTATGATATCTATAACTGTTGTGCTAGTATTATTTTGTTCATCTTTGAAAAAAGTTTTAAGTGTATCAAAATAATAAATTCCACTTCCTATAATCACTAAAACAATAAGAACAATCAAAAAAGGCCAAGCATTAGAGGATTTTTGACTATAAGCATCTAGTTTTGGGGTTATCATTTTTGATTTTGTTTGTGGAGTAGGATTGTTTTCGTTAAGATAAGCTTCATACTCTTCATTAAAATCACTAAAGTCGAGTTCGTATTCTCTGCTTAAAATTTTAACAAAACCTTTAACATTAAAACGACTTAAAACAACAAAATTCTTTTCTGCTAAAGCTTCAAGAAAATCAAGTTCAATTTGCGTTTTTGCTGCAACTTCTTTTAAATTTAATTCTTGTATTTTTTTCCAATTAAGCATTTAACATCCTATCACAAAGTATTGCAAAAGCAGCGCTGACATTAAGACTATCAAAATTATTTTTCATCGCAATGCCCACACATTCATCGCATTTTTTTACAATTTTAGAGCTTAAACCAAAACCCTCACTACCCAAAACTAAAACTTTTTTACCATTGCTTATTTTTACACTGTGAATTTCTTTTCCCGAGCCATCGCTCGCATAAAAATAAAAACCCACTTGTTTTAGTTCATTTATTACACTTAAAGCATCGTTGCTTATCACAATAGGTAAATCAAGAGCCGCTCCGCTGCTTGTGCGAATTACTCCTTCCATGGCTAATTTTTCACCAATAAAAATTAAAGCCCCAACCCCTAAAGCATAAGCTGTACGCGTGATAGCCCCTATATTTCCTACATCGCTAATTCCATAAAGCATAACAATAAAATCATTTTTTTTGATCTCATTTAAATTCGCAAAAGAACTTTCTTTAATATCTAGCAAAAAACCTTGATGATTTCCACCTTTAGCATAAGCTTGAGCAGTTTTAAAATCAAGTTTTTTGATTTTAAAACCTGATTTTGCGATTTTGGAAAAAGTAGTTTTATCACATTCTTTTGCTAAATAAAGCTCATTGATATAGTCTTTATGATATTCTAAAATATAAAAAAATATTTGCTTCCCATAAACTATCATATTAAAATTTTACCTAATCTTGACTTAAAAGCAGTTTTTGATAAATTTCTTTTGCATTTTTTCCATTGATCTTTGATAATAATTTTGCTTTTGCTTTTAAAGACAGCTCTAAATCCATAATATCTTTTTCACAAAGAGTATTTTGCAAAAAATTTTGCTCTTTTGATTGCAGTACTACAACCCATTCACCGTTTAAATTAGACTTTTTTAAAATTTCAAAAAGCTCTTTAGCATTGCCTTTAAATTTATTTTCAAATTTTTTACTGATTTCTTTAATCAAAAAAATTTCTCTTTGGCTGTCTAGAATCATAATTTGTTCTATCAAAGATAAAATACGCTTGGGGGATTCGTAAATAATACTTGGATAAGGAAAGTTTAAAATTTTTTCTATATCTTTTTGTCTTTCTTTGCCTTTATTGGCTAAAAAACCGATAAAGATAAATTCTTTTTGACAAAATGCCGAGCTTACAAGAGCAACTAAGGCTGCATTTGCACCTGGTAAAATTTCATAGGCGATATTATTTTCTTGTGCAAATTCTACCAAAGCCTTGCCAGGGTCACTAATCCCTGGCATTCCTGCATCGCTTAAATAAGCTACATTTTTTTCAAATATTTTTAAATCAATACTTGCTAAAACCTCTTTTTCATTATGGGAGTGTAAGGCTATAAATTTAGAAATATGAATATCAGTGTGAAATTTCGCATTTAATAACGAAATTAAAGACTTACTTATTCTCGTATCTTCGCAAAACACAAGATTGCAAGTCTTTAAAAGTTCTAAGGCTCTAAAAGAAATATCGCTTAAATTTCCTATGGGAGTAGGAATAAAATAAAGCATAATTATTGCATTGCGTATTTTTTCTTAAATTTCTCTACACGACCTGCAGCATCTACAATTTTTTCACTACCTGTAAAAAAAGGATGGCAATTTGAACAAATATCTACTTTTAATTCTGCTTTGTTTGACTTTGTTGTAAAAGTATTTCCACAAGCACAACTTACTTTGCATTCTACGTATTCTGGGTGAATTTCTTTTTTCATTAGTTTTCCTTAAAAATTAAAACAATAAGCCGTGATTATAAATTATTTAACATAAAAAAGAGATTAATTTAAGAAAAGTTAAAGCAAAATTTTTGAAGCTATAGCTATAATAGCTGTTTGACTTTTTAGAATATTAGAGCTTTTAAGAGAGATTTTCCGGTTAAACAATAATCTCTCATCATTGTTAAATCCACCTTCAGGACCTATAAAATATAATTCTTTTTCATCGAAATGACTTTGTTGTTCTCCTTGAAAATCAACCATAATTGCATTTGGAAATTTTTGAACAAATTCTTGAGTGCTTTGATGGATAATTAAATCCATTTTAGTATTTCTACCGCATTGTTCACAAGAAGAAATAATGATTTTTTCAAATCTTTCTAAATCGATTTTAAAATTTCTTTGTGAAAAATTTGTAAAAACCAAATGTAACTTTTTTACTCCAAGTTCATTTAAGAAAGGTAGAGTTTTTTCTAAAATTTTAATATCTATAATGGCTAAGGCTAAGTTTAATTCACTTTGTTTTATATTTTGTGATTTTTTGTTTAAAAATTTTAAAGTGCAAGAATTTCTTGTTAAATTTGTGATTGTATAGTTGTAAAGAAAATTATCTTGTAAATTTCTAAGATTTAGCTCCGAATTTTCCTTTACTCTTCTTACTTTTAAATGGTTAAAGTTTTCACCTTGAAGTTGTATAAACTCTTCTCCAGCTTGCTTGTTATACAAAAATTGCATTTTATAGATATCTTTCTATTAAAAAAGGCAAAAACAATAAAAAAATTTCAAAAGGTAAAATCAAACAACTAATCCATCTAAAAGTGGCATATTTTCTAAATCTTCTTGCTTTTTTAAAACAAACAAAGTGAAAAATTGCTAAGGCAAAAATTAAGATCCAAGAAAAAATCATTACCCAGATATTGACATTCATTTGAAATTGTTTCATTGCTGATAACAAACAACCTGTAAAAATAATCAAAGCTAAAAATAAATAATAAATTGGTAAAAATAATCGTATTCTGCGAATAAAAATGAATTCGGTTTTAAAATTTCCTTGTGTTAGTATAAGATAAAAAAGCATTAAAAAACCGCTCGCATAAAGACTATAAAGATGTAAAGCTAAAAAGAATTCGTAACTTTGATCCATTATTTTCCTTTGTTTATAAAATCAGCTAAATTTTGAATTTGTTCATCGCTTAAAAAACTATGGTTTTTATCTTTTATCGTTTTTATTTTTTGTATAAAAATTTTATTGCCCAAGGTTTTAATGGCTGTGCTGTTTTTGGGTTTTAATTCCCCTTTTTCTCCATGACAAGTGGCGCATTTTTGTTTATATAAAGAGTTGATAATAGTAGGATTGGCTTCATGTTCATCATCTGAACTTTGTGCTTCATCATCTACAGGTAAAGGCAGGTTGGAGTCACTTAATTCTGTTTTTTCATCGTTTTGTTCTATTTGAACTACTTCTTGATCTGTATTTTGAGTCTTGGAAATATTTTTTTCATCATTAGAACAGGCAGATAAAACTAATAAAAAAAAACTTAAGGCAATTAAAATTTTAGCTTTTTGCATTAAATCTCCTTTGGATTTATAAAAATTTCTTCATTTTTTAATTTGTTATAAAAATCTATATCATTCCATTCTGCTTTAATGCCATTGGAAAATTCTATGTCTTGAAGTGAAATTTTTGGCATTAGCTCACTATAGGCATCTTCTCTAAAACCTTGTGCATAGCCTGTTCTTGTTTCATGAACAATGATGCTTTGTAAAGTCACTCCTTGTTCTCCATTTACCATTTTTGTTTGTTTTAATAAAGCATCTATAAGTATGAAAAATACACGACAAAAATTTTCAGCACTTACATTAACAGGCAGGCAAATCCAACGACTTGAATATTTTTTCATTTCTTCTAAATATTTTGCGTCATCATATTTAAAAAGAGTGATAGCATGATCAAAACTATCAATAATTTGGCGTATATAGGTTTTTAAAAGTCCAAAATCATAGACCATTCCAGCATTATCTAAATATTTGCTTTCAAGTAAAACTTCAACTTTGTAAGAATGTCCATGAATGCTACTTTTGCAACGTTTAGAAGAACAAAATCTAACAATGTGTGCGTTTTCAAATTCAAATAATTTTCTTATAATCATACACCCTCTTTATTGTTCCAAAGACGAATATGAATTCTATCAGAGTAATTATAACCATTCTTAATACAAAATTCAGCAATTTTTTGAGCATTTTTTTTAAGATTTTGCTCATTTTCACCCATAGGCATACAAAAAATTTGATTTGGAGCTTCTTTTAGAATTTCATTGATTTCTAAAAATGAATTATCAAGGGTATTGGCATCTAAAACAAATTTATAAAAACTATCTTTTGCGTAATTTTTAAATGCTTTTAAAGCTTTAAAATTTAATCGTTTATCTTTTTTTATCCCGCTATTTTGGAGTTTAACGCTTAAAGCAAAAATACATTCTTTGTAAAAAGGATATCTATCAAAATCAATTTCTATGCTTCCATTGCTTTCAAAGTGTATTTCGAATTTATTTTTTAATAACATTTGGATAAATTCTATAAATTCAGGATTTTCATAATGGATTAATGGCTCTCCACCTGTGATAACAACTATAGGATTAAAGCCTTGTTTTAATTTTATCACTCTTTTTAAAAGTTCATTAGCATTTAAAGTTTCATAACTTTCTTTAAAATCTTTTGTGAAAACAGCTCTTATCGTGTCACATCCGATGAGAGTTTTATTGTTTTTTGATATTTTTACATTAAAACCTAAACAGTTGAAATTACAGCCAGCAAAACGCATAAAAATAGCTAATTTTCCATTATATTTACCTTCTCCTTGAATACTTAAGAAACTTTCAACAAGTTGCAAAATTAACCTCCAGTTTGATAAAAAGCACGAGATGAGGTTTTATTATCAACAACACTCCATTTATTTTTTTCTGGTTTATTTCTTAATACTTCTTGTAATATTTCTACAGCGGCTTTAATATCACCTTTTCGAACCGCTTCTTTTATACTTAATGCTTCATCAAAATAAAGGCAAGGTATTAACAAGCCTTCAGCACTTAAGCGTATACGATTGCAAGAATCGCAAAATTCATGGCTATGAGGATCTATAATTCCGAATTCATAATCATCTGCCTTGTAAATACTCACAGGTGCTTTTTCATCTTTTTTTATAAGTTGAATTTGATATTTTTGACTCAAAATTTGTATAATTTCATCTCTTTTTAATCCTTGTAATTTACCATAAGCATGAGTATTTTCCATAAATTCTATAAAGCGAATTTGAGCTTTTTTTGATTTTGCAAATTCCAAAAGAGATATCAGTTCATCATCGTTTAAATTTTTAAGAGCTACAGTATTAAGTTTTACTTTCAAATCTAGATTTAAAGCTTCATCAATTCCAGATAAAACACTATCTAATACATCTTTTTGCGCAAGAGTTTTTGCTTTTTTGTGATCTAGGGTATCAAGTGAAATATTAAGTCGTTTAAGTCCAGCATTTTTTAAGTCTTTAGCAAAGTCTTTTAGTAAAAATCCATTTGTAGTTATAGCAAGGTCAATATCGCTTTTATAATCGCTAATCATTTTTATAAAAATACTTAAATCTTTTCTTAATAAAGGTTCCCCACCTGTTATACGGATTTTTTCAATTCCTTCGTCTATAGCTGCTTTGATAAATAAAAAAAGTTCTTCGAAGCTTAATAAATTTTCTTTTGGTTGATAATCGAAAGGAATTTTTGGCATACAATAAAGGCAGCGAAAGTTACATCTTTGTGTAACTGAAATTCTAAGATAATTTATTTTTCTACCGAATTGATCTATAAGCATTTATTTTCCATTCTATTTTATTAATTTCTTAAATTTTAAGACAAGTTCTACATTTCCAGCGCCAATGCGTAAATCTTTAGCGATTTGTTCTATGCTTTTTCCTTCTTTGAAAAGATTTTCTATTTTTTGTTCTTCTGTATCGTAATTTGGTGTAAGTTTAGCCATGCTTTGTGCTTTTTGTTCCAAATTTAAAAGACGATTTTGTTGTTCATTTTGAAAATCTTCTATGATATGTTCCATAGTTTTTAGTGTTCTTAAAACAGGAGTGATTTTTGAACTGATTTGTTTATCAAGTTCAATCATAATTTCTTCTTTTAAAAGAGAGATTTTATAGTCTTCATCCTCTTCGCTATCATCTTTAACCCCTAATTCTTTACGAAAATAATGAAGTTCTTTGGTAATATCTTCTATCACATTTTGAAGTTTTGCTATTTTTGCATTATTTTCTCTTTCTTTGATATTCATATAGGCTAGCATTGCAATTAAAAGCACAATTATAAAAACTAAATAAAGTACATCATCACTCATTCTTGGCCTTTCTTATTTCTTATCATATTTCTTTGAATTTCAACAACAAAAGCATCAAAAGCCATTTTGTCTTCGGGCTTAATTTTGATAATTTTTGCCAATGTTTGACTTTGAGCTTTGATAAAAATAGCTATTTTTTGATTATTTAAATCAAATCTTAAATAATATTCTTTATCTTCTTCTAAAATAGTATCCAAAAAATTTAGATATTCAAAATTCAAAGATTCTACTACCCCTTTTTGCTTAAGCGGTATAAGTTCTTTATTTTTATCTAAAGAATTTTCAAGCCTTAAAATATCTTCTTTTAGACTTAAAAGAAGATCAAAAATAATTTTTTCACCCTCGTCAAAATCAATGCGTAAAGCAAGTTTTTTCCATTTTAAAATTTGAGAAATTGCTCCAAGTTTTAGGTATTCTCCAAGAAAACGGTTATTTTCTATTTTACAACATTCTAAATGAGCTTCAAATCCTGCTTTAAAAAGTGTTAATTCCATAATAAATCAATCCAAATAAAAATAAAAAAGATAATACTTAAATAACCATTGAGAGTAAAAAATGCTCTATCAATATGAGCAAAATTCTTGTGAACAATTTTATGTTCCAAGGCTAAAATAATACCGCTTATAATTACCCCAGTAAGTGCTATTTTTCCAAGTGCTACACCCCAAACTTCCCACACAAAAAGAAGCCAAAATAATACCGCTAAAATATGGCAAAAAGCTGATATAAATAAAGTAGCCTTTGAGCCAAATTTAGTAGGGATAGAGTGAAGTCCTATTTTTTTATCATACTCCATATCTTGTAAAGAATAAAGCAGATCAAACCCAGCTGTCCAAAAAGTTACACCTAAACATAAAATAACGCTATAAATGTGAATTTCACCCATAATTATAACGCTTCCTGCAATAGGCGCAAGTCCTAAACAAAATCCTAAAACTAAATGCGCTAAAGAACTAAAGCGTTTAAAAGCTGAATAAATAGCCAATACAAAAAGCACAGGAAAAGACAAATAAAAAGCCAAGGTATTAATAAAATAAGAACATAATATAAAAATAAGTGCATTAATAATAATAAAAATCCATACGCTTTTTCTACCTATTTTTCCACTGACATTAGGACGATTTGCACAACGAGGATTATCCTTATCTATATCTTCATCCATTAAACGATTTGTAGCCATGGCAAAATTTCTTGCACTTACCGCACAAATAATGCCTAAAATCAATGCCTTAAAACCAAACCAAGCAGTGTCATTTGCAAGTTTTGATGCTACAATCATAGAGGAAAATAAAAAAGGCAAAGCAAAAATAGAATGCTTAAATACTACAAGTTCTAAAATATCTTTAAATTTTATCCAGAATGTGTTCATTTTTCTACTTTAAAATATTTTTTGCTATGATTTTACTAAAATTTTTATAAATTTTAGGATAAATATTAAAATGTTTTTTGAAATAGCATTAATAGGAACAACCGCGAGTGGAAAAACATACATAGCTAATACTTTAGCAAGAGAATTTGATGCTGTTGTTTTAAGTCTTGATAGTCTTTGTGTTTATAAAGAAATTAATATAGCAAGTGCCAAGCCTTCACAAGATGATCTTGCGAGTATAAAATACTTTGGGGTAAATTTATTGAGTGTGAATGAACATTTTAATGTTGAGCTATTCATAAGAGAATATCAAAAAGCAAAAGAATTTGCTTTAGCTAGAAATTTACCTCTAATTATAGTAGGTGGAACTGGATTTTATTTAAAAACTATGATAGATGGTTTGAGTGAAAAAACCTTAGAGTCAAAGAGTTCTTTAAATAATGATGAAATTTATGCTCTTTTATTAAATATTGATCCAAACTATAAAATAGAAAAAAATGATACTTATAGATTAAAAAAATGGCTGGGTATTTATGAGCAAACAAGAGAAATTCCTAGTGAATTTTTAAAAAGAACACAAAAAACTGGGGTGCTTAAAGATATAGAAATTTATGAGCTTGAGTGGGATAAAGAAATTTTAAAAAAACGTATTCAAACTAGAACAAAAGAAATGCTTGATAATGGACTTTTAGATGAAGCAAAAATTCTTTTTTCTAAATTTGATCATAAGCTTAAAGCATTAAATTCTATAGGTTTGAAAGAGTGTAAAGAATATTTAGATGGAGAAATTTCCTTTAAAGAGCTTGAAAATTTAATCTCGATACATACTACGCAACTTGCCAAAAGACAAAGAACTTTTAATAAAAAATTTCAAAGTAAAGCCTTGGAATTTGATAAAGCTTTAGCTACTTTAAGAATGAAATTTTCAATCGAAAAATAAATGTTCTACTAGAATTTTTACTCCTAATATAATTAAAACCAATCCGCCTAAAAGTTCAGCTTTATTTTTAAGATAAATTCCAAATTTATTTCCTATTTTTAGAGCAATGATACATAAAATGAAGGTAATAATACCTATTAAAAATATGGCTAATAATAAATTTACATTTAAAAATGCAAAACTCACACCAACTGCTAGTGCATCGATACTCGTAGCAATTGCTAAAGCTAGCATGGTTTTAAAGCCAAATTGGTTGGCATTACTATCGCAATTTTCATTTTCCAATGACTCTTTGATCATTTTTAATCCTATTAAAGAAAGTAAAATAAAAGCTATCCAATGATCAATACTCGCAATAAAAGATGCAAAAGTTATACCTATAAAATAACCAATAGTTGGCATCAAGGCTTGAAATCCACCAAAATAAATTCCAACAATAAGATAATGTTTTAAATGTAGTTTTTTAACACTAAAACCTTTGCATAGTGATACAGCAAAAGCATCCATTCCTAAAGCACAGGATAAAAAAATAAGACTATAAAAATCCATAATAAATCCTAAAATTTTATAAAAAATTGAAGATGAAATTATAATCAAACAAAGATAAAAATCACATAATTTTGATATATTTAATTAAATTTTAAGAAATAAATATATATAATTCAATTTCATTTTTATTTTTTACTCCTTAAAAGTGGCCCATTCGTCTAGCGGTTAGGACATCGCCCTTTCACGGCGGTAACACGAGTTCGAGTCTCGTATGGGTCACCACTTTTTAATTTTTCTTTTAAAATAACTATTTTTTCATTTTTCTATTAAAATTTAATAAATATTAATAATTTATTTTGTAGAATACGGATAGCTTTTGATATAAGTCTATTATAGACTTATATCAAGGCTGGGCATTATTGAGCTGGTGTTTGCTCTTTTGTTTTTTTGTGAGTTTTAGCTTCATGTTTTTTATCAGCTTTAGCTTTTGAATGATGAGCTTTTGTATGTGTTTGATTCACATCGCTTGGAGTATTAGCTGCAAAAACATTAGCTGCGAGAGCACCTAGTAATGCTGAGATTAGTACAACTTTTTTCATATTTTCCTCCTTATGAATAATTTTTAGTTGCAAATTAATTGTAATTATTAAAAACCAACAAATAGATATTTTTTGTAAAAATATTTCAAAAAAATATAATTTTTTATATACATTTAAATTATTATTAAAATATATTATAAATATATCTTATTTTATTTAGATTAAATAAATAGAAATTTTACCCACTAAGCTTTTAAGATATTTTTACTCTTTTTAATATTATTATGGTAATATTTTCAATATCAAACTAAAAATAAAGGAGAAATTATGTTTGAATTAAGAAAATTACCTTATGATACCAATGCTTTTGGTGATTTTTTGAGTGCTGAAACTTTTAGCTATCATCATGGAAAACATCACAATACTTATGTTACAAATCTAAATAATCTTATCAAAGATACTGAATTTGCAGGTAAAGATCTTGTAAGTATTATCAAAACTTCAAATGGGGGCGTATTTAATAACGCAGCTCAAGTTTATAATCATGATTTTTATTTTGATTGCATTAAGCCAAGTACAGGCTGTGGTTGTGGCGGTTCATGTCAAAGTATAGATGCTAATTTACAAGCGGCGCTAGAAAAAGAATTTGGATCTTTAGAAAATTTCAAAGCTGAATTCATCAAAGGTGCTACAGGAGTTTTTGGTTCAGGATGGTTTTGGTTAGTTTATAATACTAAAAATCAAAAGCTAGAATTTGTAGGCACTTCAAACGCAGCTACACCGATTACTGAAGATAAAGTTCCTTTACTTGTTGTAGATGTTTGGGAACATGCTTATTATGTAGATCATCGTAATGCACGCCCTGCTTATTTAGAGAAATTCTATGCTCATATCAATTGGGAATTTGTTGCAAAAGCTTATGAATGGGCTTTAAAAGAAGGTATGGGATCAGTTAGTTTTTATGCAAATGAACTTCACCCTGTAAAATAATTTTAATCCTTTTTGTGTTAGAATGAATTTTGGCTTAATGTCAAAATTCTATACGAAAAGGAGCAAAAAATGGATAATTCTTTATCTGCATATACTCAAAAATATGACAAAGAAGGTTATGGACTTCAATATCCTGATGGTCATGTTATAAGATTTTACGAGAGAATCTTAAAATACAAACTAAGCAAAACAAGTGGAAAATTACTTGATTTTGGTTGCGGAAATGGAGTGCATTCTAAGTATTTTAAAAATATAACTGGGGGGGGGTATAGAGCCTTATGGCATTGATATAGTTCCTAGTTTAAAAAAGTTTGGGAAAAAGATCCTTGCTTAGATTCTAAAAATTTTCACATCATATCTCCTAATTCTAGCTTTAAAAAACTCTTCAATACAAAAATGGATTTTATATTTGCAAATCAAAGCTTATATTATCTTACAAAACAAGCTTTTAAAGAAGCTGTGCAAGAATTTTATGAACTATGCAATGAAGGAGCTATTATATTTGCAACTATGATGAGTGATAAAGGCTATAGTATGTATGAAAGAGGAGAACTTATGGATAATGGCTTACGTGAAGTAAAAGGATGTCCAAGTGGTAGATTGAGCGGTTCTTCATATATACGCTTTACTAAAGACATAGAAGAATTAAAAGAAGATTTTAAACCTTTTAAACCTTTATTTTGGGGAGATTATGAATTAATTAATCTATATAATTTTGAAGGCAGTGTGGAGCACTTTATTTATATAGGACAAAAGTAAGTGCTCTAGCACTTACTCTCCTAAGCTTGGAGTCATTTCGATAATCTTCCAAGGAAGTCCTTGAGAATTCAGCTCTTCCATAAAAGGCTTAGCGTCAAATTCTTCCATATTAAACACGCCTTTTCCTTGCCAAATTCCTTTAGCGATTAATTTCGTACCTATCATAGCAGGAACACCTGTAGTATAGCTCACAGCTTGTGCACCAGTTTCTTTATAACATTCTTCATGATTGCAAACATTATAAATATAAACTTGCTTGTCTTTTCCATCTTTTTTACCACGAATCACACAACCTATATTGGTATAACCTTTGGTGCGTGGTCCCAAACTTGCAGGATCAGGAAGTAAGGTTTTTAAAAATTCTATAGGAATGATTTCTTTTCCTTGGTGCATCACAGGTTTAATCCCTAGCATTCCAACATTTTCAAGGCATTTCATATGAGTTAAATAACTTTGTCCAAAAGTCATAAAAAAGCGTATTCTTTTTAAACCTTTGATATTTTTTACCAAGCTTTCAAGTTCTTCATGATAAAGCAAATAGCTATCTTTCACACCTACTTCTGGATAATCCCACTCCATTTTTATTTCCATAGGCTCTGTTTCTATCCACTTGCCATTTTCCCAATAACGCCCTTTAGCAGAAACCTCACGTAGATTGATTTCAGGGTTGAAATTGGTCGCAAAAGCATAGCCATGATCACCTGCATTGCAATCTAAAATATCTATATAAGAAATTTCATCAAATAAATTTTGCTGTGCATAGGCACAAAAAACATTAGTTACACCAGGATCAAATCCACTTCCTAAAAGTCCTAAAATTCCTGCTTGTTTAAACTCATCATTTCTCGCCCATTGCTCTTTGTATTCAAATTTAGCTAAATCAGGATGTTCATAATTTGCCGTATCTACATAATCAATCCCTGCTTTTATACAAGCATCCATTAAACTCAAATCTTGATAAGGCAAAGCAACATTGAGTAAAATTTGCGCTCCTGTTTTCTTGATAAGTTCTACAACCGCATTGCTATCATCAGCATCAATTTGCGCCGTTTCAATTTGAACCCCTAAACGCTCTTTGATAAAAGCAGCGATCTCATCACATTTGCTTTTTGTTCTACTAGCTAAAGTGATTTTGCTAAAAGTATCAGAATTCATTGCGCATTTTACAGTAGCCACACGACTTACCCCACCTGCGCCTATGATTAAAAGATTTTTCATGAAATTTGTCCTTAAAAGATTTTTAGGAATTTTAACTAAAAATTGATAATATCAAAATTTATTTTTTCTTCTAAGTTATAATTTGAACTTAATAACATAAAAAATTCTATATTTTTATATCTTAACTTAAGTCTATAAAAAGCCCCTAAAAATTCTTTTTGTAAAATTTTAGCCTCAAAGCGATTTCCTATTTTAAGCTCTGCATAACCAAAAATATAATTTTTTGAAGCTATCCAAGCAAAAAATTCATCTTCTAAATCAAGTTTTTCTTCTATGATATTTAAATCAGGTAAAATTTGCGCACTTTTAAAATCAGGCTTAAAATAAAGCTCTTTAGGATTTGCATGAGCTAAGATTTTTCCTTTTTCTAAAAAAGCGATTTGATCAGACATGCAATAAGCATCTTCAATATCATGAGTTACCATAATAGCCGTAATGCCTTGATTTTCTATCATTTTTTTCAATTCTCTTCTTAAATCCTGTTTTAAATTTTGATCCAAATTAGAAAAAGGTTCATCTAAAAGCAAAAGCTTACATCCTCTTGCTATAGCTCTAGCAAAAGCCACTCTTTGCGCTTGCCCTCCTGAAATTTCATCGATTTTTTTATATCTTAAATCTTCAATTTCAAAAGTTTTAAGCAAATGATTTAAAATTTGATTTTTATCTTTTTTATCGTAAAGTGCAAAAAGTATGTTTTTCTCAACATTTAAATGAGGAAATAAAGCATAATTTTGAAACATCAAAGCCACTTCACCTTTGCAAGAAAACAAATCATAAGAACTAGCTTGTTCAAGCTTAGCAATAATCCTTAAAAGCGTGCTTTTTCCGCTTCCACTACCTCCTAAAATGCTTAAAAATTCTCCTTCTTTGACATGAAGATTGATATTTTCTAAAGCTTGTATTTTTCCAAAATTTTTAGATAAATTTTTAATTTCTAACATCATCTTTCCTTGTGATTTTATCCATCCAAACAACAACCATTAAAGAAAGAAAAACGATAAACAAGGAAGGCAAAGCTGCATCATAAATTCTTTCATCACTTGCAAACCAGAAAGCTTTAACACTTAAAGTTTCAAAGCCAAAAGGTGCTAAAATTCTACTTAAAGGAAGTTCTTTAATCGTATCAATAAAAACAATAATAAAAGCTAAAAATAAAAAATGTTTCATTAAAGGTGTGTGAATTTTAAAAAATAAAATAAAATAACTCGCTCTTAAATTTAAACTTGCCTCATCAATATTTAGATGAATTTTATTATATCCTCCTTCTAAAGAATAAATTGCACTCGCTAAAAAACGAATTATATAAGTAAAAACAAGAACAAATAAAGAATTTCCCAATAAACTCATGTGAAAAATTTTATCCAAAAATACAAAAAGCACTATAATGCTAATCCCTAAAGCAGCAGCAGGTATAGAATAACCCAAAGAACTTATTTTTAAAATAAATAAATTAAAAAAATGATTTTTAACTATCCTAGAACTAAACATCAAAAAATAAGCTAAAAAAGTGGTAATTAAAGCAGTGATTAAAGCTAAGATTATAGTTTGAAAACTGATAATATAAAATTGTGATTCAAAAAGCTTATGATCTTTTAGCCCCCAATAAACTAGCCAAATAAAAGGTAAAATAAAACCTACCAAAGCAATCATAAAACAATAAATACAGGATAGAATTTGTTTAATAGGATTTAATTTCCTTTTTTTGATAAAAAGAGTTAAATTTTGATTAAAACTATAATGATGTTTATTTTTATAATAATAATCCACATACATAATCAAAAATACAAAAAGCATTAAAATACCCGATAAAACACTAGAAGAATAAGAATCATTCAAATCATACCAGAGTTTAAAAATTCCAGCCGAAAAAGTATCCACTCCCAAATAAGCACTTGCACCATAATCACTTAAAGTTTCCATTAAAACCAATAAAGCTCCAGAAAAAATGGCAGGTCTTGCACTCAAAAGTGCCACGCGTGTAAAAATTCTAAATTCAGAATATTTCATAATTTTAGCTACTTCATAAGCCTCTTTAGCTTCACTCTTAAAAGCTGTTTTAGCAAATAAATAAATATAAGGATATAAAGAAATAGCCAAAACAAAAATAACACCATAATGATTGAAAAAATCTATCCTAAAGCCAAAATTTTCATGAAAAAATCCTTGAAAATCCATAATTCCCACATAAACAAAGGCTAAAATATAAGCAGGTATGGCCAAGGGTAAAATGAGTAATTTTTCTAAAATTTTACAGAAATAAAAATCATAATTTGCGATCAAATAAGCAGAACTCACACCCAAAATCAAGCTTAAACACAATACTCCCACGCTAATTATAAAAGTATCTTTGATGAATTTTAAAAATAAATAATCAAAAAAATGACTCAAATTTTCTTTAATAGATGAAAATTGGGTTAAAACATTTGTGTTAAAATTTTGAAATAAAATATAAAAAAGTTCAGCAAAAATACCAAAAATAGGCAAAGCAAGAAAAAGGGCAAGTAAAATTGCCCCGAGTTTATAGTATTTTAAGGTTTTATACATTATCTAAAACCGACTTCATCGTAAATTTTAACAGCTTCTTTAATATTTTCTGCTATCTTACTCACAGGAATTTGATCTTCTTTAAAAGTTCCAAAATCCTTTACCGTTTGGCTTAATTCTACATCATTTCTTATAGGAAATTCATAATTACTATCAGTAAGAATTTTTTGAATTTCAGGACTTAACATAAATTCCATAAATTTTTTAGCCGCATCTTGATTTTTACTTGATTTTGTCATAGCAATACCGCTAATGTTAATATGCGTTCCTCTATTGTCTTGATTAGGAAAAATAATACCCAAAGAATTCCCCACTTCTACATCTTTTGGATTTTTAGAATTCTTTAAAAGCCCTATATAATAAGTATTCATAACTGCAAATTTAGCTTCGCCTGCAAATACTTGTCTGGCTTGATCTCTATCCCCACCCTTTGGGTTTGTCGCAAGATTCTCAAGTACACCTTTAGCCCATGCTTTAGCCTCTTTACTTCCATCATTAGCTATAATAGATGCTAAAAGAGTTTTGCTATAAGGAGCTGTAGCACTTCTCATGACAATTTCTCCTTTAAATTCAGCTTTTGCTAAATCTTCATAATTTTTCATTTTGCTAATGTCGATATTTGCGTTTTTATTGTAAGCAATAATTCTTGCTCTTTTTGTAATCGCAAACCATTCTTTATCCTTATCTCTTAAATGAGCAGGTATAAATTCTTCTAAATATTTTGATGAAACAGGGGATAAAAGTCCTAAATTTTTAGCTTCTGTAAGATTTGAAATATCAGCTGTGATGAAAATATCAGCAGGAGAGTTATTTCCTTCAAGAGAAAGCCTTTTAATAAGTTCTGAAGCTTTAGCTTGAGTATGATTGACCTTAATGCCTGTTTTTTCTTCGAATTTTTTTATGATTTCAAAATCAGCATCATAATGTCTTGCTGAGTAAATATTAAGCTCGCTAGCACCTAAAAATGAAAAAGCCGTTAAAAACATAAAGAAGATTTTTTTCATATTTTATCCTTTATTGAGAATTATACTTGGTTTTATTAAGATCTTTAAAATCAGTATGAGAATGTTCAGAGCAAGCAAAAGCAAAGCCAACGCATAGTAAAAATAAAATTATTTTTTTCATAGACATTAATTCCTTTTTTAGATATTTTGATAAGAAATATTAATATTAAAAAGTAAATATGACGTAATATTTATATTTTTATATTTCTTTAAAGAATAAAGAGGTTTATTTTTGACACATATATTGATAAATTTATGATTTTTAATAAACTCTTGATTAAATAAAGTTGATTAAAATTTTTCTTTTAAAAGGTGGTAGCATGTTTTCTTCATTTTTTAAAAGTAAAAAATGGGCTTTATGGGCTTATTTAGGACTTTTTTTACTCTTATTTTTTCTTTTTATTCAAACAAGTCTTAATGTTGCTATAAATTCATGGTATAGTGATTTTTACAATGTTTTACAAAAGCCAAAAATAGAACTTTTGGATTCTAATTCTACGCAAAAAATAGAAACTAATTTCGAAAATAATGCCACTTTAATCCAAGAGGCTAATCAAAGAGCTGAGCAAAATTTCCAAAAAGCTAATTTTATCAATAAAGGCGCATTGTATTATTATCAAAATTTATTAGAATATTTTTTCAACTCTAGGGCTATGATTGAAAAGCCAAATTATTCAGCAAATGATTTTTATGCTTTGATTTTAGTTTTTTTGGCTATTGCTATTCCTTATGTTTTAATCGCTACGATTAATATCTATTTTGCTAGCGTCTATGCTTTTAAGTGGCGTGAGGCTATGACTTTTTCTTATTTAAAATTTTGGAAAAATAAAGATGACAATATAGAAGGAAGTTCGCAAAGAATTCAAGAAGATACTTATAATTTTTCCAAAATCGTAGAGAGTTTAGGACTTAGTTTTATAAAAGCTTTGATGACCCTTGTAGCATTTATTCCGATTTTATGGAGTTTAAGTGATGTTGTGAGTAAAGCTTTATTTGCAAATTTAAGCGAAAATTCTTCTTTTTATTTTTTAAAAAACATTGATGGTTTGCTTGTTTATATTGCACTTTTGATTTCTTTAGGAGGCTTGGTTGTGTCATGGTTTGTAGGTATTAAGCTTCCTGGACTTGAATATAACAATCAAAAAGCTGAAGCAGCTTTTAGAAAAGAGCTTGTTTATGCTGAGGATAATCGCAAAGAATATGCTAAAAATGAGACTATGATAGAGCTTTTTACAGGGCTTAAATTTAACTATAAAAGACTTTTTTTACATTATGGATATTTTAATATTTGGCTCATTTTATTTGAGCAAATGATAGTTATAGTGCCATTTTTAATCATGGCACCAGGGCTTTTTGCTGGAGCTATAGGACTTGGTATTGTAATGCAGATTAACAATGCTTTTGATCAAGTACGAAGCTCTTTTAGTGTTTTTATCACAAACTGGACAACTATCACTCAACTTAGAAGCATATATAAGCGTTTAAAAGAATTTGAGAAAAATATTTCTTATAAGTCTTAGCTTTTATCTTAATAAGATACAAGAAAAAATTCAAATATTAAATTTACTTTTAATTGTGTATAATAAGGTTTAATAATATTTTATTTCTTAAGGAGCTTCATTGGACCCCAGTCAGGTTTTGGATTTAAACCAAACTTCTACAGCATCTTTTGATGCAGGATATTCTATACTTATGGTTGTTGTTGCACTTGCTCTAGTGTTTTTAAATGGTTTTTTTGTTTTGTCTGAATTTAGTATTGTTAAAGTACGCCGTTCCAAGCTTGAAGAGATGGTAAAAGAAAAAAAAGCTGGTGCCAAGAAAGCTTTGGAGGTTACTTCAAGACTTGATACTTATCTTAGTGCTTGTCAATTAGGAATCACTTTAAGTTCTCTAGCTCTTGGTTGGATAGGTGAGCCTGCTATTGCAAAAATGCTAGAAATTCCGCTTATTAATCTTGGTTTTAGCACTGTTATTATCCACACTATGGCTTTCATTATTGCTTTTAGCATTATTACTCTTTTACATGTGGTTTTAGGAGAACTTGTGCCAAAAAGTATAGCTATTGCAGTTGCAGATAAAGCGGTTTTATTTATAGCTAGACCGCTTCATTGGTTTTGGATACTCTTTTTGCCTTGTATTAAAATTTTCGATTTTTTAGCAGCTATAAGTTTGAAACTTTTTGGAATAAAACCTGCTAAAGAAAGCGAGCTAACTCATAGCGAAGAAGAAATTAAAATCATAGCAAGTGAGAGTCAAAAAGGTGGAGTTTTAGATGAATTTGAAACAGAGATCATACGCAATGCTGTTGATTTTTCAGATACTGTTGCTAAAGAGATTATGACTCCTAGAAAAGATATGATTTGTCTAAATAAACAAAAAAGTTACGAAGAAAATATGCAAATCATTTGTGAATATAAACATACTCGCTTTCCTTATATTGATGGTTCTAAAGATACTATTTTAGGGATGATACACATACGAGATATAATACAAAATGAATTAAGCCATAAAAGTCAAAATTTAGATACTTTTGTTAAACCTTTGATTTTGGTTCCTGAAAATATCAGCATTTCAAAAGTACTTGTAATGATGAATAAAGAACGCTCTCATACTGCATTAGTAGTTGATGAGTATGGTGGAACTGCTGGAATTTTAACCATGGAAGATATCATGGAAGAAATTATTGGCGAAATTAAAAGCGAGCATGAAGAAGACAGCTATAAAAAACTTGCTGAAAATATCTATGAATTTCAAGGACGATGCGATATAGAAACTGTTGAAGAAATGCTTGTAATAAACTATGATGAGGATTTAGAACAAGTTACTATAGGTGGTTATGTATTTAATCTTTTAGGACGCTTGCCTATGGTAGGAGATCGCATTGAAGATGAACTTTGTTACTATGAAGTTAAAAAAATGGATGGGAATTCTATAGAGCGTGTTAAGGTGGTTAAAAAAACAAATAAAGATGAAGAATAAGCCTCTTTAGGCTTATTTCTTTTTGTAAATTTGGTTTTTAATTTCTATACACTCAAAACTTTTTTTATCTAGTGTAACTACGCGTAAATATCCACCATCATCTATTTTACCCTCACATAAAAATACTCTTTTGGCTATTTTCATAGGAAGTTTTTCTTTATTTCTGTGTCCAAAGATTTGATAAAGATTGTCCGAGGTGAAATTGCAAAATTGATTTGCTACTTTTTGACTGTCTTCATATCCACCTACACCATAAATAAAATCATGGCTTGGTATAAAACTTATTTTTTCAGGTTTGGAGGGTATAAAATTTACTCCTCCATGTGAACAAAATATGAATTTATTTTGGAATTTGTAGTATAAACATTCTTTTAGATGAGGATAGAGTTTTCTAGCATCTCTTGGAGTAAGTTTTTCTTTTCTAAAATCCTTTAAAGTATTTTCATTAAATTCTTTGGAATTTGACAATTCTCCATTAGCCCATTTTATAAGATGTCTTTCGTGATTTCCTTCTAATAAGCATACGTTTTCTTTTTCGCAAATTTTTAAAAGAAATTTTATTACTTTGCCATTTTCTATACCTCTGTTGATATAATCTCCCAAAAATATATAAAATTCATCTTCTTTGATTGTTTTAATGTATTCTTTTAAAACACTATAACAACCTTGTAAATCTCCTATATGATGAATTTTTTTGTATTTGCTTAAATTTGGCATTTGGTAAAGACATTTTTTCCAGTCTCTTGAGTCTAAAATTGGGTATTTTTTTGGATTTTTTTTGAGTAAATCTTGAGTTTTTTCCAAAAGAGCATAAGGGATGATATATCCATTTTTTTTAGCTTCTAAAAGATTTTTTTCTTGACATTGTTTTAAAGAGCTATCAAAAACAATAACATACATTTTATAGCGATATTGTTTAGCTAAGTCTTTATAAATTTTTAATGTTTCATTGTAAGCGTTTATGATGCAAAATTCACCTTTTTGCATACGCATTTCTAGAAGTTTGAGTAAAATTTTACTCAAATCTTCATCATTTTTAACATTTAAAATTTTATATTCACTGACTATATTTTTAACGCTTCCTGATAAAAGACGCAAAGCATTTAAATCAAGTGTATAATTTTGAAGTTTATTATTTTTGATAAATTCTTCTTGTCCTGCGTAATAATTCCCTCTTAAAACAAGTAAGATTCGCACATTCTTTGCCTAGATTTTCTTTAAAAATTCAGTTTTTAAAACAATAACTCCAAATTTGTCTACTCTAGCCTCAATTTCACCTTCTTTAGAAGTGAGCTTAATATTTTTTATAGTAGTTCCACGTTTTAAAGTTGTACTTACACCTTTAACCTTAAGATCTTTTATTACACTCACGCTATCACCTGCGTTAAGTTCTGTTCCATTAGCGTCTTTAGCCATTTTTTTCCTTTCTTTGATCTAAAATATTTAAAATTTGCACCACTAAAGCAAAAGCCATAGCAGTATAAATATATGCCTTATCAATATGAATATCAAAACTTTCAGCAACTAAAACTACGCCTATTAACACCAAAAAAGCTAAGGCTAAAATTTTAATGCTTGGATATTTTTCAACAAAATTTGCTATAGGTTTAGAAGCAAAAAGCATCACAGCTACTGCGATAATAACAGCGATAATCATGATGGTTACATCTTGAGCAATTCCTACTGCGGTAATAACACTATCAAGCGAAAACACTATGTCAATCACAGCAATTTCAGCTACAACTATCCAAAGTTTATTGCTTGCTTTAAAATGACTTTGGCCTTCTTCTTGATGAGAAATTTGCTCTTTAATTTCTTTAATAGACTTTACAATCAAGAAAAGCCCACCTAGTAAAAGAACTAGATCTCTTCCTGAAATTTCATTGTCCAATACACTAAACAAAGGTGTTACAAGTTTCATCACCCAAAAAAGAGATAAAAGAAGTAAAATTCTTGTAATCATTGCAAAAGCTAAACCTAAAATACGTCCTTTATCACGATGTTCAGGGGGTAGTTTGCTTACTAAAATAGCTAAAAAAATGATATTATCTATCCCTAGTACAATTTCAAGAGCACTTAAAGTAGCTAAAGTAATCCAAGCATCAATACTAAATATCCATTCAAACATAAATTTCCTTGAAAATTTTAAAATTTTTTAAAGCGATATTTTATAGTTTTAAAGCAAATACCTTTAATTCTTTAAGAAAAAATTTCAATCACACTTAAGGGTAAAATTTCATGTTCTAGACTATGAATTTTTTCTTCAAATTCTTCAAAACTCAAATTTCTTTTTTCAAAAGCTTTTTGAGCTATAATCATTCCACCATCAAGTTCTTCACTGACCCAATGCACGCTGACTCCAGCCACTTTCATATCACTTTCATAACTTTCTTTAATCGCATGTGCTCCTTTAAAAAGGGGTAATAAAGAAGGATGAAGGTTAATTGCTTTAATATTTTTTGTAAAAACAGGACTTAAAATTCTCATAAAACCTGCTAATACAGTAAGATTTGCTCCACTTTCTTTGATTTTTTGTACCAAAATCGTATCAAATTCTTCACGAGTATTATAAGCCTTATGATCAACAATGACAGTATCAAGACCAAATTTTTTTGCTCTTTGTACACCAAAAGCATCTTTTTTATTACAAATGCAAAGTACTACTTCATAGGTATTTTCCCCTATGGTTTTTTTATGAAGTTTTTCTAAAATATTTTCTAAATTACTTCCATTTCCACTAAAAAGTACAGCTAATTTTACAAGCATTTTAATCCTTTGATAAGTTTTAAAGCGTCAAAGCTATTTTTATTAAATTTATATTTTTTTGCAACAAGTCCATGAGCTAAAGTAGCATTTTTTGCTGCTTCTAAAGCGCTAAAACCAAAACCTAAATGTGCAGCAATCATTCCACTTAAAACATCTCCACTCCCACCTTTAGCTAAGGCTTGATTTCCTAAATTTACAACAAATAATTTTTCTTTTTGCACAATAATAGGATTTGCTCCTTTTAAAACAAGAACACAATCATAATTTTGTGAAAATTTTCTAGCATAGAAAAAGCGATTTTTTTGCAATGTTTCTATATCTAAATTCTCATCAAAGCACATTTTATAAAGTTTTATAAATTCTTTTGGATGAGGGGTTATAACAACATCTTTTCTGTTTAAATACCAAAGCAAAGCTTCACTTAAAAAGCAGTTTGCATCCAAGATCAAAGGAGTGTTTTGCAAAATTTCATCTTTTAGAAAATCCAAATTTTCAAGCCCCATACCTAAAGCAATAGCACTTGCATTATTTTCAATTTTTTCTTTTAACATCAAAAGAGGCGAGAAACTTTTTTGTGCTACTAAAGAAACAAGACCTGCTCCAAAATTTAAGGCTCCAAGTCCTGCTAAAGTTCCAGCACTTGCATTGGCAACTATATAAATATGGCCAAAATTTCCTTTATTGGCGTTGATTTTTCTATCTATAGTTTTTAAATCTTTTTTTTCAAGCAAAAAAGCTTGAGAATTAGGGTAAAATTTCTTAGATCTAATGCCTAAATTGGCTATTTTAATCCTTCCTACAAATTCCTTAGCAAAATCTTCAAGTAAAATTTCCTTTAAAGCTCCCATACAAAATGTAATATCAGCTTTAAAACAAGGATAAAATCCCAAATTTGTAGGTATATCACAAGCTATTTTTAAAGCCTTACTTTGATTAACTTTTTGAATAATTAAACTTGTTTTTTCATCTAAACAACGATTTGAACCTGTACCTAAAATACAATCAATGATAATATGAAATTTTTTAAAATTGGGTTCTTTTTTACAAAATTTAAAAGCATAATTTTGTAAAATTTGCTCTTGTTTTTTAAAAAGCGTATTTTCTTTAAAGCCTATTTTATAAGCTTTAGCGTGTTTTAAATTTCTTAAAGCCACCAAGCCATCTGAAGCGTTGTTACCCCCGCCTAATAAAAAAAGTATTTTTACTTTTCTAATCTTGCGTTGAATGCGAATTTTTTTAGCTTCTTTTTTAATTAGCTTGGCTAAATTTAATCCCGCATTTTCCATTAAAATAAGCTCATCTAAGCCTTTATTTATAGCATTTTGTTCTAAAATTTTTATATTATCAATAATAGCTTTCATAATCTTTTTTCACCAAAAAATATATATTTTTTTCTCTTTCTTCTTCAAATTTTTTCATTTTGGGTAAAAATTTCTGGATCAAAGCACGAAAATTCTTAAAACCATAATTTTGCGGATGAAAATCCGAGTATTTGCGGTTCATATTAGTACGGATTTGTGCGTATTCGGCACGTCCTTTTTCATCGATAAGTTGTTCGGTGATATTGATTAAAGCTCTTAAATAATCCTTACTTAAAATATCTTCTTTTTTACTCTCATCTTTATCTAAATAAAAAAATTCACTAAAGGCATTTACATAAGATTTTATAGACTTTTCAAGCCCCATTCCTATAACCTGTTTTTTATTTTCTCTTAATTTTTGAATGAGTGAAGTATAATCGCTATCGCTTGAAACAATAACAAAAATATCTATGTTTTTTTCATAAAATATGGACATGATTTCAGTGATTAAATACATATCGCTTGAGTTTTTGTTGGCTGCAAAATTAAATTGTTGCATAGCAATTAAAGAATATTCAGCAATTTGCTCTCTCCAACCTTGTATATTTTTTTGAGTCCAATCTCCATAAATGCGTTTAATGATAACCTCTCCATAATCTGAAGCGATATCAAAAATACTTTTAGCGTATTTTGCAGGGATATTTTCTGCATCTATAAAGATAGCTATACTTTTATTTTCCATTTTAATTCCTTGCTCTAAAGCTTAAAGCTTCTAAAATATGGGTTTTGTTAATATTAAGACTTTGTTCTAAATCCGCTATACTTCTTGAAACTTTTAAAATTTTATTAAGCGAACGCAAAGAAAGATTATAACGTGAAATTGCTAAATCTAGTGTATCTTTGGCATCTTTTTCCAATACACAAAAACGACTTAAATCTTCATCTTTTAATTTCCCATTAAATTCTTTTTGCCCCCGTTTTTTACCAAAAATAAAAGCTTGTAAAATTTTTTCACTCATTTCTTTAGAACTTATACTCGTTTTATCATCCTTGCTGATCTCATCCATAGCTACATAAAGATCAATCCTATCCATAATAGGAGCTGAAATGTGATTTTTGTATTTTTTAATCTCATTTTCACTACAAACACAAGAAAGATTTTTAGAAAATAAATTTCCGCAAGGACAAGGATTTTGGGCAGCTATAAAGCTAAATTTTGTTTCATAAGTGATTTTAGAATTTACTCTTGAAATATGAATTTTATGATCCTCTAAAGGCTCTCTTAAACTCTCTATGATTTGCTTGTTAAAATGTGGAAATTCATCAAAAAACAATACTCCACCATTTGCAAGTGCGACTTCTCCAATTCTAGCATTTTTTGTTCCTCCGCCAAAAATACTTGCTCTTGTAGAAGTATGATGAGGATGACGAAAAGCACGAATTTTAGTAAATTCACAATCTTTTGAATCTAAAGACATATAAGCATTTTGCATTAAAATTTCACTTAAACTTTGAGGAGGCATGATATAAACAAGGCGTTTAGCACACATACTTTTACCACTTCCTGGACTTCCTTCAAATAAGATATTATGCATACCTAAAGCAGCTATCATACAAGCTCTTTTAGCTTTTTCCTGCCCTTTGATGTCTTTAAAATCAAGTTTAAAATCCATATTTTGTAAAAAAATTTCATTTTCTATTTGCAAAGGGTTTGTAAATAAAGGATGATTGTGCGAGAAGTGAAAATTTTCATAATTTTTTTCTTTAAAAAACTCTATTGCTTCATTTAAATTTTCAAGTCCATAAACCTCCAAATTTGGTATCATGGAAGCTTTTTGAGCTATGCTTTTTGGAACAACGATTTTAGCTTTTTTAATTTTAGCAGAGAGAAACAAAAGCAAAGAAAAAAGCTCGTTAGTGCTTTTAATACTTCCATCAAGTCCTAATTCTCCTACTACAAAAAAGTCATCTAATTCTTCATTTTGCAAAAGGATTAATAAAGCAATGGCCAAATCAAAATGAGATCCCTTTTTTGGGATGCCTGAAGGACTAAGATTGATAGTAATTTTTTTAGCAGGAAAAGCAAAATCACAACTTAAAAGCGTGGCTTTGATGCGTTCGATACTTTCCTTAATCGCTACACTTGCAAGTCCTACTATGCTTAAATTTGGCAAACCTCTTGTAAAAGTGGATTCTACCTCTATAATGTCTAAGCCTTCATGAAAGCTTATGCACTTTAGTTTTTTCATTTCTCTTTTTTATGATTTTTCTTCTTTTTCTTAAATTCTTTATCGAATTTTTGACGCTTAGCAAAAGAAATTTTTTCTATAAATAAATGTCCATTTAAATGATCATTTTCGTGTTGAATGGCCACAGCTAAAAAACCTTTTGCTTCAAGTTCTTTAAATTCTCCAAAGCGATCTTGATATTTAAGTAAGATATGATTATAGCGTTTTACTTCTTCGAAAAAATCTGGCACACTCAAACACCCTTCTGTGCAAGCGATCATTTCTTCATCTAAAGGAATAATTTCAGGATTAATAATCTCTAGCAAATCTTCTTTTTTTTGTTCATCATTTTCATCAAAAATATTCACAAGTAAAGCACGCAAAGGAATATCCACTTGAATAGCTGCTAAACCTACTCCATTACTTGCTATCATAGTTTCATACATATCATCAAGCAAGGTGTGAAGTTCTGCATCAAATTTATTTACAATTTCAGAGTTTAAAAAAAGTCTAGGATTAGGATAAGTGATAATTTTTCTAACCATTAAAAAACCTTTGTTTTAAATGATCTCCAAAGAAATCATTTAAAACTTTTTTCCAAAACCTTATCAATCAGTCCATATTCTTTAGCTTCTTGTGCTGACATGAAAAAATCTCTTTCTGTATCTTTTGCTATTTTTGTAACTTTTTGCTTAGTATTTTTTGCCAAAATATCATTAAGTATAGTTTTAAGTCTTAAAATTTCTTTAGCTTGAATTTCAATATCTGTGGCTTGACCTCTAGCTCCACCTAAAGGTTGATGAATCATAATGCGTGAATTAGGCAAAGCAAAACGCTTTCCTTCTGCGCCACAACTAAGCAAAAATGCTCCCATAGAAGCAGCTTGTCCTATGCAAATCGTACAAACATCAGGTTTGATATAGTTCATAGTATCATAAATACTAAAACCACTTGTAATGACACCGCCTGGAGAATTAATATAAAGATAAATATCTTTTGTAGGATCTTCAGCTTCTAAAAAAAGAAGTTGTGCTACGATAGAAGCAGCAAGTTCATCATGAATTTCGCCACTTAGCATAATAATTCTATCTTTTAAAAGGCGTGAATAAATGTCATAACTTCTTTCACCACGACTGGATTTTTCAATAACATAAGGAATAAACATTATTTATCTTCTTTCTCTTTTTTGCTCGCTTTTTCCGATTTTTCTGTTTTTGGCATAAAAATATCATTAAAAAGTTTTTCTTCAATTAAAGCCATTTTCACAGCAGGTAAAGCTCCTTGTTTTTTATAGTTTTCTAAATGCTCTTTTGGATTCATACCATAGCGATATGCTTCAAAATAAATCGCTTGAATCAATTCTTGATCATTTACTTCAATCTTACGCAATTTTGCAAGCTCATCAATAATAAAAGTAAGTTTTACACTTTTTTGCGCTTCTTCTTTAAAAGAATCACGTTTTTCTTGATATTTTTCTTTACTTGCTTTAAGCTCTTCAATTTCTTTTTCACTAAAAGTATTAAAAGCTGCACGCATTTGCATATCAGTTTCTTGTTCTACTATGCTTTTAGGTAAATCAAAATTATATTTTTCAATCAAAGCATCTGCAAATTTACCTTTTAATTCGTCATTTGCAAGTTTAAAAAGCTTTTCATTTTTGATTTGCTCTTTTAATTTTTCATCTAAAACTTCAACACTAGTTTTTTCTTCTCCTGGTAAAAGTTTTTTAAGCATTTCATCATCAAGCTCTGGAATTTTAAGCTCTTGAATTTCATGTAGTTTTACTTTAAATACCGCATCTTTACCTGCTAAATGCGCTGCACCGTATTCTTTAGGGAAAGTTACTTTGATATCTTTTTCTTCACCTATTTTCATTCCTATCATACCATCTTCAAAACCTGGAATAAATTGCTTAGAACCAATTTCTAAAACATAATTTTCAGCTTTACCACCTTCAAAAGCTTTATCATCTACAAAACCTTCAAAATCAAATTTTGCAAAATCACCTTCTTTTAAAGCTCTTTTTGTTTTTATAGCTTCAGGAGTAGCAAAACGCTTTAAAAGTTCATCTTTTTTCTCATCAATTTCTTTTTTACTTACTTTTGGAGTTTGATATTCAGGGATGAGTTTTTCATAACCCTCAAGTTTAATTTCAGGTTTAAAAGAAAGTATTAACTCAGCAATAATTTCTCCATCTTTACGATCAAATTTTTCAAAATATGGCTCACCTACAAGCTCTTTACTTTCTTTTTTAAGTTCTTGTAAAGCACTATTTACAGCAGATTTAAAAAGATTTTGTTCTGCGTCTTGAGTGAGTTCTCTTTCATATCTTTTAAGTACAGCACTTACAGGAACTTTTCCTGGTCTAAACCCATCCATTTTTACGCTTTTAGAAGCTTTTTTTGCTAAATTTTCTACTTCATTTTTAATGATTCCTGAAGGAATTTTTACACTAGCAGTCGCATTAACAGAATCTAGTTGCTTTGCCTTTACTTCCATAGTTTTTTTCCTTATAAAATAAAATTTGCTTTCAATCATAGCAAATTTTTCCTTATTACTTGCATAAAATTTTAAAGTAATTTATGATAAAATTGCAATATTACATTATTATTAAAATAATAAAAATATTTTTGGAGAAAAGTTTGCAAAAAAAATTTGAAGATTGTGTTAAAACTATGCTTGAAATTATAGGAGAAAATCCAAATCGTGAAGGACTGATTAAAACACCAAATCGTGTTTTTAAAGCTTATGAATTTCTTACTAGTGGTTATACGCAAAATGTCAAAGATATTTTAAATAATGCTTTATTTGAAAGCTCTAATAATGAAATGGTTTTGGTGCGTGATATAGAATTTTACAGTCTTTGCGAACATCATCTTTTACCTTTTTTTGGGCGTGCTCATGTAGCCTATATCCCTAATAAAAAAGTAGTAGGTTTAAGCAAAATTCCACGCCTTGTAGAAGTGTTTGCAAGAAGACTTCAAATTCAAGAACAACTTACCGAACAAATCGCACAAGCTTTAATGGAAAATGTCGATGCAAAAGGTGTGGGTGTAGTCATAGAAGCAAGACATATGTGTGTTGAAATGCGTGGAGTGCAAAAAGCTAATTCCACCACTACAACTTCAGCTTTGCGTGGAATTTTCTTGAAAAATGAAAAAACCAGAGAGGAATTTTTTTCTCTCATAAACTCTGCTAAACAGGTAAGATTTTAATGAATCTTGAAAAATTACGCTCTAAACTCGGTAAAGAAAATTTAAGTGCTATTTTTGGAGAGATTACAAAAATTTCTGCTACAAGCATAGAAATTCGTGGGCTTAAAACAGGGGTTGGAGATATAGTGAAGTTAGTTTCCAATGAAAATGAAAATTTAAACACTCTAGCTATGGTTGTAGAAATCAAAGAACAATTTAGCTATTTAAGCCCTTTTTCTTTTATAGAAGGTTTTAAAATAGGCGATCGTGCTTTCATAAGTGATGCAGGTATGCAAATAGGCGTTAGCGATGAACTTTTAGGCAGAGTAGTAGATCCTTTTATGCGTCCAAAAGATGGTAAAGGAGCTATAGAAGTAAGTAAATATATGCCTATAATGCGTGCACCTATTGATGCGATGAAAAGAGGGCTTATAGAAGAAGTTTTTCCCGTGGGTGTTAAAACTATAGACGCACTTTTAACTTGTGGTGTAGGGCAAAAACTTGGTATTTTTGCAGGAAGCGGGGTAGGAAAATCCACTCTTATGGGAATGATAGTTAAAAATTCCAAAGCTCCTATAAAGGTAGTGGCGCTCATAGGAGAAAGGGGGCGTGAAATTCCTGAATTTATACAAAAAAATTTAGGCGGAAAGCTCGATGATACAGTGATTATTGTTGCTACAAGTGATGATAGTGCTTTGATGCGTAAATACGGTGCTTTTTGCGCAATGAGTGTGGCAGAATACTTTAAAGAACAGGGCAAAGATGTACTTTTTATCATGGATAGTGTAACGCGTTTTGCTATGGCACAAAGAGAAATTGGACTAGCTCTTGGGGAGCCTCCTACAACCAAAGGTTATCCGCCAAGTGTTTTAAGTCTTTTGCCTCAACTCATGGAAAGAACGGGTAAAGAAGAAGGTAAAGGCACTATAACAGCCTTTTTTACCGTTTTGGTAGATGGAGATGATATGAGCGATCCAATCGCCGATCAAAGTCGTTCTATCTTAGATGGACACATTGTTTTAAGCCGTGAATTAACAGACTTTGGAATTTATCCTCCTATTAATATACAAAACTCCGCTTCAAGGGTGATGAGTGACATTATAAGTCCTGAACATAAACTTTGGGCAAGAAAATTTAAGCGTTTAAACTCGCTTTTAAAAGAAAATGAAGTATTGCTTCGCATCGGTGCTTATCAGAAAGGAAGTGATAAAGAACTTGATGAAGCTATTTCTAAAAAAGAATTTATGCAAAAATTCTTAGGACAAAATCCTGAAGAAAGCTTCGAATTTAATCAAACTTTAGAGCTTTTAAGTCAAATTGATACACCAAATACTCCTTTGCCACCAACTCAAAATATAAATGTAGGAAGTGCAAGTGCAACCTTGCCTAATCCTAATTTAAAATAAAATTATTTAATAAAATAATCTCCATCAAAACTGATTAAAGAATATTTCCTTTCATCGCCTATGCTTTGGGTTAATTCTTCTATGCTTAAAAAACTTAGCGTATCGGCTTCTACATATTCACGCACTTCTTCAGCATTTTTATTTGCACTGATAAGTTCTTCAAAAGTTGGAGTATCTATGCCATAAGTATCAGGAAATTTGATCTCAGGACAAGCTATAGCAAGATGGATTTTGCTCGCTCCTGCAGCACGCAGTAAAGAAATTATTTTTTTAGAAGTAGTGCCACGCACCAAGCTATCATCAATGACTACAATTTCTTTGCCTTCTAAAACTTTACGCATAGGGTTAAGCTTTAGTTTTACTTTTAAATTTCTAAGCTCTTGAGTTGGCTCTATAAAGGTTCTTCCTACATAATGATTTCTTACTATTGCCATTTCAAGAGGGATTTGTAAATATTGCGCAAAACCTATAGCTGCACTTACTCCACTATCTGGCACAGGCACGACAAAGTCTGCTTTATAAACAAATTTTTTAGCTAAAGCTTCGCCCATTTTTTTACGCACTTCATACACGCTTTTGCCTTCTACTATGCTATCAGGTCTAGCAAAATAAATGTATTCAAAAGCACAAATTCTAGGAGTTTGAGAAAAAAGTTCTATACTTTCAAATTTATCATTTCCTTGAGTAAAAATAAGCATTTCCCCTGGTTTAACATCACGAATAAATTCAGCCTCTATAAGATCAAAAGCACAAGTTTCACTAGCAACTATATAGCCTCCATCTTTTAAACGTCCTAAAGATAAAGGACGTACTCCATGAGGATCTCTTACAACATAAAGTTTATCTTTGCTTGCTAAAACAAAACAATAAGCCCCTATACATTCTTTTAAACTCTCAATAAATCTATCTTTTAAGCTTTCTTGCTTACTTCTTGCGATAAGATGGACAACATTTTCTGTATCCATATTGGTTTGAAAAATAGCCCCATCTTGAATAAGTCTTGATCTTACTTCTTCTTTATTAACTAAATTTCCATTATGCGCTAAAGCAATATCACCTAAAACCGAAGTAGCTGCTATGGGCTGAGCGTCATTTAAACTTGAATTTCCTGCTGTAGAATAGCGATTATGCCCTATAGCGATTTCACCTTCTAAAGTTTTTAGATTATCAGGATTAAAAATTTGACTCACTTCACCTTTAGCTTTAATAGTCTTAATATTTTTACCATTACTCACACTAATACCACTTGCCTCTTGCCCACGGTGTTGCATAGCAAAAAGTGCATAATACGCATAAGTGCTAGCATTTTTTGAATTGATAACTCCTACAACTGCACACATTTTAAATTCCTAAAAAATCATTGATTGAATACATTTTTGCTTCTTGCTTACTAAGCCAAATAGCGATTTTAATCGCACCTTTAGCAAAAGTCGCCCTTGAAGTAGCGGTATGATTAAGTTCTAAAAATTCCCCATCTTCATAAAAACCTACTGTATGACGTCCTACTATATCGCCACCCCTTAAACTCATCACGGCAATCTCATCTTTGCTTCTTTCACCTATAATGCCATCTCTTCCACTTACTCTTACTTTTTCAAGTTCTAAATTTCTAGCTTTTGCTACACTTTGGGCTAAAGTCATAGCCGTACCACTTGGTGCATCTTTTTTATGGCGATGATGCATTTCTAAAATTTCTATATCAAAATTTCTTAGCATTTGACTGGCTTTACTAGCAAGATAGTTTAAAACTGCAACACCTAAAGACATATTGGTCGCATAAAAAATCGGCATCACTTCACTAGCACTTTGCATCAAATGTAAAATTTTCTCATCAAGTCCTGTTGTACCTATTACCAAAGGTTTAGGCATAGTTCTTGCATAATTTAAAAGCTCATGAGTTCCACTTGGGGAAGAAAAATCAATAATCACATCGCTTTTTTCAAAAAGCTCTTCTAAATTTCCACCCTTATTATAAAGTATCGAAATTTGTGCTTGCGTTTCGCTTTTTAAACATTCTTCAATCTGTTTTCCCATGCGTCCTTTAGCGCCATAAATTCCTATTTTAATCATCTTTTTCCTTGAAAATAAAATATTGATTTTAGCATTTATTTTGTAAATTTTAAATAATAAAATTAAGCTTTATAATTTTTTAATTTATATAAATTATCTAACAATTTTGCTTCTTCTCCTAAGCCCTTGCTATGATAAAATTTTAAATTTTTACTAAGATATTTTTGCTCTACCCAGCCACCAAAATCATGTGGATAAAGATAGTTTTGTTTTTCTTGATGATTGTTGTTAAGATAATTAGGTATTTCTAAAGCTTCATTATTTTTTACATAGTTTAAAGCTTCATTGATAGCTTTGTAGCTTGCATTAGATTTGATTGTGCTTGCTAAATAAACTACGCATTGGGCTAGGATAATTCTTGCTTCAGGATAACCTATATTTTTAACAGCCTCTAGAGTCGAAACCGCTAAATTTAAAGCATTTGGATCGGCATTTCCGACATCTTCACTTGAAAAAATCACCAAACGCCTAGCGATAAAATCCGCACTTTCTCCTGCATCAATAAGTCTTGCAAGATAATAAATAGCTGCATCAACGTCACTTCCGCGTAAACTTTTTATCATTGCACTTGCTAAAATATAATGTGTATCTTTTGAGCTAACACCTTCACTATTTATGGTGTTGCGAAGTTTTTTAAGATTTTCAAGACTGATATGTTTTTCATCTAAAACCAAGACAAATTCAAGCAAATTTAGCATAGCTCTTGCATCAGCACTTTTAAGTAGAAAATCTTTAGCTTCTTTATCAATACTAAATTTCATTTTTTCTTGTACACGCAAAAGTAAAGTTTCAAGTTCCTTTACCCCTAAAGATTTAAATTCGAAAAGCATGGAACGACTTCTTATGCCAGAACTTAAAACAAAATAGGGATTTTCAGTGCTTGCGCCGATTAAAATTAAACGGTAATTTTCCATAGGAATTAAAAGCATTTCTTGTTGGGTTTTGCTAAGGCGGTGAATTTCATCAATAAAAATTAAAGGCTTATAAAGACTATTTTTATAATTATCTAAAATTTTTCTTAGTTCTTCGAGTTTAAAATTTCCTCCATCAAATTCATAAAAATCTAAGCCAAATTCTTTGGCTACAACTCTAGCAAAAGTTGTTTTTCCAGAACCTGCTGTTCCAAAAAAAATACTATGAGGAAGTTTTTGTAAAGCAGTAAATTTTTTGAAAATTTCTATAAGCTCATATTGTCCTAAAATATCATCAAAATTTTCAGGGCGAAAGGTTAAAGCTAGGCTCATTAATTTAAATCCATATTTGAAAATTCACTACCATTAATTTTTAGCTGAGGATTGGCTAAGCTATCATAAGATAAATTTAGAAAAAAGTTATTATTTTCTTTTAAAAAATATTGATTTAAACCTCCATAATCCTTTGTCCAAGGAAAAATTTCATCTGGCTCATCTGAACTGATAACTTGTAATTTTGCTTGATAAGAGTTGTTAATATTTAAATTGCCTTGTAGACTGATATTTTGTTTATTTTTTTCAAGAATTAAATTTTGTATTTTTAGATCAAGATTTTTTTGAATAAAATGAGAGATATTGAAATTTGAGTTAAGAAATTTATTTATGGTTATGTTAAATTTTGTTTTGTCAAAATTCAAATTCTGACCCAATAAAGATTTAAGATCAATATTAATTTCATTGGATTTTCCTTGTATGTTTAAGTTTATTGCTGAATTTTCTTCATTAAAATTTACTTGGTTTTTGCTATAAAAAGAATTGATTTTATTGTTATCTAGCACAAGATAATCAAAGTTGATCTCTTGTTGGCTATCGCTAAATAAATTTAACTCATAAAATTGTACAGGATTGTTAAAAAATTGTTCGTAATTTAAATTTTGCAATACAAATTTAGTATAAAATTGAGAAAAATCAATCATATCAAAATGTATTTTAATGTTTTTAATTTCTAAATTTTTATTCATTAAAGCTTCAATATATCCGCCGTTTATGATGGTATCTCCACCTTCATTGCTTAAATTTATATCTTTAATATTTAGAAATATTTTAGAGTTGTTATCGTGTAATTTAAGAGTAAAAGTTCCTAATTTATTGTTTTTTAATGCTTCATCTAAAAAATCAAAAGGATTTGTAAAATTTCCTTTTATAATTTTATTTAAGAAAAAATAATTATTAAATTTAAGGTTGATTTTGGTTGAAAGCTGTGTATGAGAGTGATTTAAAGTAAAACTTCCTTTAGAAGTTAAAAAACCTTTTTTGAAGTAAATATCTGTAATTGTATAATCAGGATTGCTGTTTTTAATAAATTTATTAAATAAAAGTTCGTTAGTGTATCCTATATAAAATATATGAATAATAAAACCTAATATAAAACAAAAAACAATAAAAATCCATTTTTTCATTATTTGCCTTAGATGAAAATATAAGTGTTATTTTATAAATTGCTTGTTAAAAAAGAGTTTAAATTTTTATTTAAGAGTGATGAAGTAGTTTAGTAAAGAATGATTTTTATAAATCCCTTGTTAAGGGATTTATATTAATAAGCTTTTTTATAACATTGAATTTCAATTTTTCTAGCTACTGGAATAGCCTGAGTATTTGGCGTAGCAGGTGTTCCATAAGAAATTTTACTTTCTAAAAAATTTCCAACCTTTAAATCTTTAAAAGTTCCATCTTTATCTGTTCCAAAAATACCACAATCATCCATTTCTATTTCGGTATTTGGTAGAACTTTTATAGCCATTTGTCCGCCATAAATCGAGTCAATAAGCAAGGTTTTATTGTTATCATAAATTTGTGCAATAGTACCTTCAAGTTTTAGACTATCTGCAAAAAGCATTGAGCTAGCTAAAAGTGCTGATGCAAATAAAATACTTTTTTTCATAATTATTTCTCCTTCAATGTAAAGTGATAACATTATAAACTTTTTAAGTGAAGTGAATGTGAAGTTAAAATTTTGACTTTTTAGTTTTGATAATATTATGCAACTTATTATATTTTGATTATCGTTACTTCTAGTTGTAAATTTAAAAGAGTGAATACTTTATCAAAAATAATTAAAAATTATTTTTTTATTCTTGTTTAAAATGGTTACATTAAAAAATATATTTTTTCCAAAAAGCTATAAATTTAAACACATATAAGTTGGACTTAAAATATCCTATTTTATTATCGAATAAAAATGATACAAAAGGATAGGATATGGAAATTTTTTTAGCTTTATTGGGTTTTTTCTCATTAGGATTGATAGTTTGGCTTTTGCTAAAAGATTATACTACTCCAGCATTAGCTTTTATAAGTGTAAGTATTAGTGTAGCTTGTATTTTACTTATTCTTGAACAACTTGGTTTTGGCGTGGGTGCAGCTTTAGGGGTTAAAGGAGGTGTTTTTGATATTAAAACATTGGTTGCTTTTATTAAAGATGGAGTCAAAAGCGTAACGGATACGGCAGCTTTGTTTGTTTTTTCTATACTCTTTTTTAGTGTTTTAAATGCAAGTGGTTTTTTTACTAAAATTTTAAATGCATTTTTATCAAAAATGAAAGCTAATGTATATCAAGTTTGCATTCTTACTGTTTTTATTGCTGCTGCTGTGCATTTAGATGGTTCAGGTGCTTCTACTTTTCTTATTGTAATACCTGCATTATTACCTATTTATGAGCGTTTAGGTATAAGAAAGACTTCAATGTTATTGATTATTACTTCGGCTATGGGGGTTATGAATGTTATTCCTTGGGGTGGTCCTACTTTAAGAGCGGCTACTAATATAGGAATGGATGCAAATTTGCTTTGGCACCATATTATACCTATTCAGATTGTAGGTTTGGTATTATCCCTTCTTTTGGCAATTTGGATTGCTAAGATAGAAATAAAAAGAGGTGCAGGCGCAGGTAACTTGTCTGGAATAAATTTAAATATAGAAAAAAGCGAACACCATAATGAAAAATGGTTTTGGTTAAATTTACTTGTAGCTATTGGGGTTATTGGGCTTTTAATTAGTGGTATTTTTCCTAGTTATATTTGCTTTATGATAGGACTTGCAATAATTTTACCGCTTAATTATCCTAATTTAAAAATAGCTAAAAAAGTTTTAGATCGTGCAAGTGCTGGTGCAATGCTTATGTATATTACTTTAATTGGTGCTGGGATATTAATAGGCGTATTTGATAAAAGTGGTATTATGGAGAAAATGGGTGTTTTGATTTTAAATTTTGTTCCAGATTATTTAGGTGCTTATATTCCTTTGATGGTAGGGGTATTGGCTGTTCCAATGGCAATTATTTTTTGTACAGATTCTTATTTTTATGGAGTGATGCCTATAGTTTTGAGTGTAACTAAGGCTTTTGGCGCTGAACCTTTGACTATAGCTATTATCATGGTGATAGCAAGAAATTGTGCGACATTTATTTCTCCTGTTGTGCCTGCAACTTTGCTAGGTTGTGGTTTAGCAGAGGTTAATATTAAAGATCATATCAAAAGAAGCTTTTTTTATATATGGGGTATAAGTATTATTTGCTTGATTTTTGCTGAGGTAGCTGGGATAATATAATTAAAATAAAAGAACTTTTGATTTTTCAATGATTGGTTCATTGTTTTATGATATTTTTGAGTCAAAAATTTATAAAAATATAAGCGTTTTTTTGTATTATTTTATTTTGCTTTAGAGAAAAATTATAAATTTAAACTTATAAGAATATTTTTTAAGTTGAAAGTAAATTTTAAAACGGAGAAATGATGTACAAAAAACAAAATTTACCAGAACTTACCTTAAGGGGTTTGATTTTGGGAAGCATTTTAACTATTATTTTTACAGCTTCAAATGTATATTTGGGGTTAAAAGTGGGACTTACTTTTTCATCATCAATTCCAGCTGTGGTCATCTCCATGGCGGTTTTGAGTCTTTTTAAGACTTCAAATATTTTAGAAAATAATATGGTTCAAACTCAAGCTTCAGCAGCAGGAACTTTATCATCAGTTATTTTTGTTATCCCAGGGCTTTTTATGTGTGGGTATTGGAGTGAATTTCCACTTTGGCAAACTTTTATGATATGTCTTTGTGGTGGCGGACTTGGAGTGCTTTTTACTATACCATTAAGAAGGGCTATGGTAGTTGAAAGTAAACTTGCTTATCCTGAAGGTAGAGCCGCAGCTGAAATTTTAAAAGTAGCCAATAAAGATCAGAGTAATAAAAAAGGAAAACAAGGCATTAAAGAAATAGCATTAGGCTCTTTTATAGCTGCTATTTTTAGTTTATTAAGCAATGGTTTTAAACTCGCTGCAAGTGAGAGTAGTTTTGCTTTTATTTGGAATAAAATGGCTTTTGGTTTTTCTATGGGATATTCTTTGGCACTTTTAGGAGCAGGTTATTTAGTTGGTTTAGCAGGTGCTATAGCTCTTTTTGTAGGTATGTTTTTAGCTTGGGGTATTTTTACTCCCTATCTTTCAAATTTTGAATTCGATAGTGCAAAAAATGCCGTAGATTTAGCTTCTAGTGTATGGAGTTCTAAAGTAAGGCTTATAGGAACAGGAGCTATTGCTATAGCAGCGTTTTGGACTTTAATAGAACTTTTAAAACCCGTTATTGAAGGTATTAAAGAAATTGTTAAAAATGTTAAAATTACTAATCAAGAAAAAAATGAAAGAACAAATATAGATCTTTCTTTAAAAAGTATTTTTATACTTTTTGTTTTAATGGTTGTGGGTTTATTTATTACTTTTTATAGTTTTGTTGAAGATGCTAACTTAAGTATTTATTATCAAATGCTATTTTCATTTGTTGGAACTTTAGTTTCTGTTTTAATAGGTTTTTTTGTTGCAGCAGCTTGCGGATATATGGCAGGACTTGTAGGATCTTCTTCTAGTCCTATTTCTGGAATCGGACTTATTGGTGTTATTATTTCTTCTATTGTTTTTTTGGTTTTAGGTGTGGAACTTTTTCAAGATCCTATGCTTTCTAAATTTGCAGTAGCATTAGCTATTTTTACTACTAGTGTTATTTTGGCTACAGCTGCTATTTCGAATGATAATTTACAAGATTTAAAGACAGGACATTTAGTTGGAGCTACTCCTTGGAAGCAACAAGTTGCTTTACTTGTAGGCTGTGTTTTTGGTGCTTTGGCTATAGTTCCTGTTTTAAATTTGCTTTATCAAGCCTATGGTTTTGTTGGGGCAATGCCAAGAGAAGGTATGGATGCTTCATCGGCTTTAGCAGCACCGCAAGCGAATTTAATGAGTACTATCGCTCAAGGAATTTTTCATCACAATATAGAGTGGGGTTATATGGCTTTTGGTGTATTTGTAGGAATTTTAATGATTATTATAGATAAAATTTTAAGAAGAACACAGAAGATGTCTTTGCCACCTTTAGCCGTTGGAATAGGTATTTACCTTCCACCTGCTGTAAATATACCTTTAGTTATAGGCGGAATTTTAAAATATATTGTAATGCAATACTTAACTAAAAAATATACAAAAAATTCTCATAAAGAAGAAAAACTTGCAAGTTGTGAGCAAAGAGGCACGCTTTTTGCTTCAGGGCTTATAGTGGGTGAAAGTATTTTTGGGGTAATTATCGCAGGAATTACTGTATTTTCAGTAAGCATGGGTGGTAGTGAAAATCCTTTAGCTTTAAATTTAACAAATTTTCATGATAGCGAGCTTTTAGCACTTATCTTTTTTGTGGGAGTTGTATTATATTTCATTAAGCGTATTGTTAAAAAAGATGCTTAATTTTTGGGGTTAAAACCCCATTTAATCCATTCTGATATAATTTTTCTTTTGCAATTATCATTCAAGGATTAAAATGGAAAATTTATATGCTTTAATACTTGGAATTATAGAAGGTCTGACTGAGTTTTTACCTATTTCTTCAACAGGACATATGATTTTAGGTACGACTATTTTAGGTATTGATATAGATGAGTTTTGGAAAAGTTTTTTGATTATTATCCAGCTTGGTTCTATTTTGGCGGTAATTTTTGTATTTTGGCGTAAATTGTTTCAAGGGCTTGATATTTGGTTAAAACTTGCAGTGGGATTTTTTCCTACTGGAGTTATAGGGCTTTTTGTGGCAAAATACTTAAATGCTTTATTTAATGGTTGGGTTGTGGTTGGAATGCTCATTTTTGGTGGTGTTGTGCTTATTCTTATAGAACTTGCGCACAAAAATAAACAATATCGTATCAATTCTTTAGAAGAAATAAGCTTTAAACAAGCTTTTTGTATAGGTATTTTTCAATCTTTAGCCATGATTCCTGGAACTTCAAGAAGTGGAGCAAGTATTATTGGTGGGCTTTTGTTAGGATTTAATAGAAAAGTGGCTGCTGAATTTAGCTTTTTGCTTGCCATTCCAACGATGATTATTGCTACAGCTTATAGTATTTATAAAGAGCCTGAATTACTGAGTAACGCAAATTCTTTAATTCCTTTAGGCATAGGTTTTATCACTGCTTTTGTCGTTGCGGTTTTAGTTATAAAATTTTTCTTAAAATTTATTTCTAAATTTAATTTTATCTCTTTTGGAATTTATCGCATTATTTTGGGGCTTATTTTCTTTTATTTATATTACAGCGGAATTTTAAATATAGGAAATGAGTTTAACTTATAAAGATAAAAATAATAAAACTATGGTATACTTTCAAATATTCTTAAATATAGGGTGATTAGTGTTGAGAATTAATACCAATGTTAATGCTTTAAATGCTTATACTCAAGCTAATTTAAATCAACAACAATTACATCAATCCTTAGAGCGTTTAGGTTCTGGTTTGCGTATCAACTCTTCTAAAGATGATGCTTCAGGAATGTCTATTAGCAATAATCTTTTGAGTTATGCACATACTTTAAAACAAGCTAATAATAATGCAAATGATGCTATAGGGATACTTCAAATTGCAGATAAAGCTATAGATGAGCAATTGAAAATTTTAGATATTATTAAAGCTAAATCAACCCAAGCAGCTCAGGATGGCCAAACTTCAAAAACAAGGGCAATACTATTGTCAGATATTAATCATTTATTGGAAGAGTTTGATGCAATTTCTAATAATACAAACTATAATGGCATGAGTTTACTTAATGGGAATTTCATCAATAAAAAATTTCAAATTGGATTTACCTCTAATCAAGTTATACAATCAAGTATTCTTTCTACGAATTCAAAAAAAATAGGAAATACGCGCTTTGAAACTAGTGCTAATATTATTGCTGGAAATTATGGAAATATTGATGTAAAAATTAATTCTATGTTAGATGGTAAAGAATATACTATTTCAAATATTGAAATAGGTAGTGAAACAAATCAAGGAATTGGTAGTTTAGCAAATGAAATTAATAAAATAAGTGACAAAACAGGAGTTAGGGCGTATTATAATGTTATTACCAAAGGGACAAATACAATTAAGTCTGGAAATACTGGGGATGATTTTAGTATAAATGGTATTAATATTGGAAGATTGGAAATAAAAAATGGAGATTCTAATGGAGCTTTAATTCAAGCTATAAATTCCATTAAAAATGAAACAGGAGTAGAGGCAAGTGTTGATGCTTTTGGATATTTGAATTTAAAATCTTTAGATGGTAGAGGCATTACTATAAAAGATAGTTCTAATGGTATATTTGGTATAGCATCTTTAAGAAGTGTCCAAGGGGTAGTGTCTGAGGTAGAAAAATTTAAAGCAACAAGTGATGGTGGTATCATAATAAATGGAGAAGCTGTTGAAGGTGCAACTAATATAACTGATTTTATAAAAAATGTTAATAAAATTACCAATAAAACACAAGCAATGGCAAAAATTGAAAATGGGAATATTGTTTTTGTGCCTCTTGATGAAAGCAAGTCTTTGCAAATTAGTGGTAATGAAGTAAGAACAAAACTTGGCATACCATTAACAACAGTTAGAGGAGACTGGGTTGATTCATCTAAAGCTTTTATTAAAAGACCTGCGGATGAAGACAATCCACCCAGTTTAGCTTTGTATGTATTATATAATGGCGAAGATAAGCCTAGATATACTCCAAATATTAAATTAGAAGGTAAGGCAGATGGAATATATACTCTTTATGATGTAGCAGAGTGTTTCAATAGAATGAGTACTCAAACAGGAATTAAAGCCTTTGTAGAAGAAAATGAACAAGGTCAAGTAAGATTGTGTTTTGATATGCCTGATAACGTAAGCACTATAAAAGGAATTAGCACAGGTTCAAAACCAGAAGGATCTTCAGGTGATGCATATAGTTTAGGTTTTGGTGGAAATAAAGAGCGTACAGCTGATGGAGCGAAAATGACTACTATATGTGAAAATTATGGGCGTTTATCTTTGGTGGGGTCTAGTTCTTCTGATATTTCTATTAGCGTTAATAAAGATGGTTTAGAGCAAAATGGTTTGCTTGGGATGAGCACCGATTTAAAAGGCTTCTATCAGACCAATGTAAGTTTAAAAGAAATGACCGGGACTTTAAGTTTAGAACAAGAACATGCAATGGGTTTTTATGGTTCTATTTTTGATTCTATTTTAATGGAAGGCAAAGGTTTAAGTCTTAAAAAAGCTATGGCTTTAATGGATGTAAGTGAAAATGCTATTAAAGATCTTAATAAAATCAGGTCAGATATCGGAAGTGTGCAAAATCAACTTCAAGCAACAATAAATAATATTAGTTTAACTGAAATTTCGCTTTTAAATTCGGCTTCAAATGTTAAAGATCTTGATTTTGCTAATGAAAGCATTAAATATACAAAGTTGTTTATAATTACACAAAGTAATATAAATGCACTTTATAAAGCAAATATTTTAAAATCACAAATTTTTTTTAATCTTTTTAAATTTTAATTTTTCTTGATAGCAACTATTTTTTAAAAATAAGCTGAATTTCAAAAATAATTAAGTCTTAGAAAGTTAAAATTAGGACTTTATAAACACTCGCAGGGTAAGTGAGCAACAAAGGGTTAAAAATATGGAAAAAGAAGTTATTGCGTATTTGGACAATGAGACAATAATTGACTCTCAAAGTGTGAAAGATACAAATTTAAAAGAAATTTATTTTGATAATTCTAAAGAAAGTTTAGAAGTAATCCGCCATTCTTGCGCACACTTAATGGCGCAGGCGATTAAGAGCTTGTATCCTGAGGCTAAATTTTTCGTTGGTCCTGTTATAGAAGATGGATTTTATTATGATTTTCGTGTAGAAAGTAAGATTGGCGAAGAAGATTTAGTAAAAATTGAAAAAAAGATGAAAGAACTTGCTGAAGCAAAGATTGAAATTTTAAAATATGAAATCACAAAAAACGAAGCTTTGGCTAAATTTCAAAATGATGATTTAAAACAAGAAGTTTTATTGCGTATTCCTGATGGAGCTGTAAGTATTTATAAACAAGGTGAATTTGAAGATTTGTGTCGTGGTCCTCATGTTCCAAATACGAAATTTTTACGCTTTTTTAAACTCACTCGTGTTGCAGGAGCGTATTTGGGTGGCGATGAAAAAAGAGAAATGCTTACTCGAATTTATGGTACCGCTTTTGCAGATAAGGAAAGTTTAAAAGAGTATTTAACCATTATTGAAGAAGCTAAAAAACGCGATCATAGAAAGCTTGGAACAGAGCTTAAGCTTTTTACTTTTGATGATGAGATCGGAGGAGGTCTTCCTATTTGGTTGAGTAACGGTGCAAGACTTAGATCTAAACTTGAACATATGCTTTATAAGATCCATCGTTTACGTGGTTATGAGCCTGTGCGTGGGCCTGAACTTTTAAAAGCAGATGCATGGAAAATCAGTGGGCATTATGCAAACTATAAAGAAAATATGTATTTTACACAAATTGATGAACAAGAATATGGCATTAAGCCTATGAACTGTGTGGGACATATTAAAATTTATCAAAGTGATGTAAGAAGCTATCGTGATTTGCCTTTGAAATTTTTTGAATATGGCGTGGTACATCGTCATGAAAAAAGTGGGGTTTTGCATGGGCTTTTTAGAGTGAGAGAATTCACTCAAGATGATGCACATATTTTTTGTATGCCAAGTCAGATTAAAGAGCAGGTTTTAGAAATTTTAGCTTTTGTGGATAATTTGATGAAATTATTTGATTTTAGCTATGAGATGGAAATTTCAACTAAACCTGAAAAAGCCATAGGTGATGATGAAATTTGGGAAGTAGCAACTAAGGCTTTAAAAGAAGCTTTAGATGAACAAGGTTTAAAATACGGCATTGATGAAGGTGGCGGGGCTTTTTATGGTCCAAAGATTGATATTAAAATTACCGATGCTTTAAAAAGAAAGTGGCAATGCGGAACTATTCAAGTTGATTTTAACCTGCCAAGTCGTTTTAAACTCGAATATACTGATAGCAATAATGAAAAAAAACAACCTGTAATGTTGCATCGTGCGATTTTAGGTTCTTTTGAAAGATTTATAGGAATTTTAACCGAGCATTGTGCGGGTGAGTTTCCATTTTTTATTGCACCAACTGCTGTGGGTATAGTACCAATAGGTGAAGCACATATTGCTTATGCAAAAGAAATTCAAAAAGAATTATTAGAGCTTAATATCGATAGTGAGGTGTATGAAAAAAATGAGAGCTTGAGTAAAAAAATTCGTATCGCTGAAAAACAAAAATTACCTATGATTTTAGTTTTAGGTGATGATGAGGTGACAAAGCGTAGCGTTGCTTTAAGAGATAGAAGAGCTAAAGAACAAAAAAATCTTAGCTTGGACGAATTTATTAAATTAGTTAAGGAGAAAATGAGTGAGGTGCACTTTTGAGTAAGGAAAAAGAAGTATTGCTTAATGAAGAAATAAGAGCGGATGAAATCAGATGTGTTGGCGATGATGGTAAGGTTTATGGTATTATCAGTAGCAATGAAGCTTTGGAAATTGCAAATCGTTTAGGGTTTGATCTTGTAATGATAGCTGCGGACGCTAAGCCGCCTGTTTGCAAGATCATGGACTATGGTAAATTCCGTTATCAACAAGAGAAAAAACAAAAAGAAGCAAAGAAAAAACAAAAAGTGATTGATATAAAAGAAATCAAACTTTCTGTAAAAATTGCTCAAAATGATATTAATTACAAGGTAAAACATGCTTTAGAATTTTTAGAACAAGGTAAGCATGTGAAATTTCGTGTATTCTTAAAAGGTCGTGAAATGGCAACCCCTGAAGCAGGCGTAACCTTGCTTGAAAAAATTTGGATCATGATAGAAAATGAAGCTAATCGTGATAAAGAGCCAAATTTTGAAGGTCGCTATGTAAATATGCTTGTAACTCCAAAAAAAGCTTAATCCATTTTTGTGGATAAAGCTTTTAAAGGTTTTAAATTTTGAAAGAAAATCCTTTTTTTTTAAAAGAGCAAATCATAACTTATCTTGGAAATAAAAGAGCACTTTTAAGTTTTTTAAATAAGGGCTTTAATGTAGCTAAAAAAGAACTCGGCAAGGATAAATTTAGTTTTTGTGATATGTTTAGTGGCTCAGGTGTTGTCAGTCGTTTTGCAAAGGCATACTCGAGTTATATTTTAGCTAATGATTTAGAAGATTATTCAAAACTTATCAATAAGTGTTATCTTGCTAATAAAGATAAAGATTTGCTCCAAAATCTAAAAAAGTGTTATAAAAATTTAACCCAAAATTTAGATTTTCAAAAAGGTTTTATCAGTGAGCTTTATGCTCCAAAAGATGATGATAATATTAAAAAAAATGAAAGGGTTTTTTATACTTTTAAAAATGCTTTATATCTTGATACTATGAGACAAAAAATTGAAAATGAAATTCCAAAAGAATTAAAGCATTTTTTTATAGCCCCTTTAATTTATGAAGCTAGTGTGCATTCAAATACTAGTGGAGTTTTTAAAGGTTTTTATAAGGGTAAGGATGGCATCGGAAAATTTGGTGGCGAAGGACAAAATGCACTTAAACGCATTAAAGGGGAAATAGAGCTTAAAATGCCTATTTTTTCAAATTTTTCTTGTGAATTTGAAGTGATGCAAAAGGATGCAAGCATGCTTGCAAAAGAACTTGATTTTTTTGATGTGGTTTATCTTGATCCTCCTTATAATCAACATCCTTATAGCTCTAATTACTTTATGTTAAATTTAATCGCAAATTATAAAAAACCTGAAGAAATTTCTAAAATCAGTGGCATTCCAAAAGATTGGAATCGTAGTACTTTTAATAAGTCAAAATTTGCCCAAGATGCTTTATTTGAACTTATTAATGATTTAAAAGCAAGAGTGATTTTACTTTCTTATAATTGTGAAGGTTTTGTAAAAAAAGAAATTTTTTTAAAGCGTTTAAGTACTCTTGGAAAATGTCGGATTTTAGAACAAAAATATAATACTTTTAGAGCTTCTCGCAATCTTAAAAATCGTAATATCCATCTTCATGAACAACTTTATATTTTAGTTAAAAATTAAATTCTTGTTGCTAAAATTATTTTTTATTTTGCATGATTAAATTAATTTTATTTTTTCAGATGTTTTGATTTTCGAGCAATAAAGATAAGGTTAAAGAGAATAATAGTTAAAATTTTTAACTTTTTTTGTTTATAATACTTCCTTTTACATTTAAAGGATAAAGATGAAAATAAAAGTTGGGATTTTAGGAGCGAGTGGTTATGCAGGTAATGAGCTTGTACGCATTTTGCTTAATCATCCCAAAGTTGAAATTTCTTATTTAGGTTCGAGTTCTAGAGTGGGGCAAAATTATCAAGATCTTTATCCTAATATCCCTTTAAATTTATGTTTTGAAAATAAAAATTTAGATGAGCTTGAACTTGATCTTTTGTTTTTGGCTACTCCGCATGAATTTAGCGCTAAGCTTTTAAATGAGAATTTGTTAAAAAAGATGAAAATCATTGATTTAAGCGCAGATTTTCGTCTTAAAAATCCTAAAGATTATGAGCTTTGGTATAAATTCACTCATCCTAATCAAGAGCTTTTGCAAAATGCGGTTTATGGACTTTGCGAGCTTTATAAAGAAGAGATAAAAAAAGCAAGTTTAGTGGCAAATCCAGGTTGTTATACCACTTGTTCGATCTTAAGTCTTTATCCGCTTTTTAAAGAAAGAATCATTGATTTTAACTCAGTTATTATTGATGCAAAAAGTGGAGTAAGTGGAGCAGGAAGAAGTGCAAAGGTGGAAAATCTTTTTTGTGAAGTTAATGAAAATATCAAAGCTTATGGTTTGGCTTCACACCGTCATACTCCTGAAATTGAAGAACATTTAAGCTATGCGGCCAAAGAGAAAATCACTTTACAATTTACCCCTCATCTTGTACCTATGCAAAGAGGAATTTTAATCAGTGCTTATGCAAATTTAAAAGAGAATTTGCAAGAACAAGATATACGCGATATTTATACAAAATACTATCAAAACAATAAATTCATAAGGCTTTTACCGCCGCAGTCGTTTCCGCAGACTCGGTGGGTTAAATCAAGCAATTTTGCGGATATCAATGTTAGTATAGATCAACGCACAAGGCGTGTTATTGTGCTTGGTGCTATTGATAATTTAATTAAAGGTGCAGCAGGACAAGCTGTTCAAAATATGAATTTAATGTTTGATTTTGATGAAGATGAAGGACTTAAATTCTTTGCAAATTTGTAAAGGATAAAAATGTTAATACGAGCTATGCAAAAAAGCGATTATGAAGTCGTTTATAAGCTTTGGTGCGAGATAAAAGGCTTTGGGATAAGAAGCATTGATGATAGCAAAGAAAATATAGAAAATTTTTTAGATAGAAACCCAAATCTTAGCGTTGTAGCAGTGATTGATGAAGAAATTGTAGGAAGTATACTTTGCGGGCATGATGGACGCACAGGGGGATTTTATCATGTATGTGTACATAAAGATCATAGAAAAAAGGGTATAGCACACGAGATGACGAAATTTTGTCTTGAGGCTTTAAAAGCTCAAAAGATCAATAAAATCGCCTTAATCGCTTTTAAAAACAATGATTTGGGCAATGAGTTTTGGAAACATTATGGTTTTACTTTAAGAGAAGATGCGAATTATTACGATCTTTCTTTAAATGAGTATAATCAAACTAGCTTTAATGTTTAAGGAATGATCATGCAAAAATATTTAGAAAAAGCCAATGTCTTAATCGAAGCTTTACCTTATATACGCAAATTTAATTCTAAGATTATACTTATAAAATACGGTGGATCAGCTATGGAAGATGAAGAGCTAAAGCATTGTGTGATGCAAGATATAGCTCTTTTAAAACTCGTGGGTTTAAAGCCTATCATTGTACATGGTGGAGGAAAAGATATTTCTGCTATGTGTGAAAAATTAGGCGTAAAGAGTGAGTTTAGAAACGGCCTTAGAGTTAGTGATAAAGCCACTACTGAAGTAGCAAGCATGGTTTTAAATCATATCAATAAAAATTTAGTCCATAGTTTGCAAAATTTAGGAGTTAACGCCATAGGGCTTTGTGGTAAAGATGGCGCACTTTTAGAATGTGTGAAAAAAGATGTAAATTTAGCTTTTGTTGGCACGATACAAAAGGTAAATTCGAAAATTTTAGAAGAGCTTTTAGAAAAAGATTTTTTACCTATCATTGCTCCTATTGGCATGGATGAGGATTTTAATACTTATAATATCAACGCTGATGACGCAGCTTGTGCGATTGCTAAGGCTTTAAGGGCTGAAAAACTTGCTTTTTTAACCGATACTGCAGGGCTTTATGAGGATTTTAATGATAAAAATTCTTTGATTTCTAAAATCAGTCTTGAACAAGCTAAAATTTTAGCTCCTAAAATAGAAGGTGGCATGCATGTAAAATTAAAATCTTGCATTGATGCTTGTGAAAATGGAGTTAAAAAGGTGCATATTTTAGATGGGCGCGTGAAGCATTCTTTGTTGCTTGAGTTTTTTACTGATGAAGGTATAGGCACTTTGGTGGGTTAAAGAATGAAAATGGATTATAAAGAACAAAGTCATATTATCCCTACTTATAAGCGTTTTGATATAGTTTTAGAAAAAGGGCAGGGGGTTTATCTTTTTGATGATAAGGCTAAAAAATATCTTGATTTTTCAAGTGGTATAGGCGTTTGTGCTTTAGGATATAATCATGCTAAATTTAATGCTAAAATCAAAGCTCAAGTGGATAAGCTTTTGCATACTAGCAATTTATATTATAATGAAAACATAGCCACTGCGGCTAAAAATTTAGCTAAAGCTAGTGCTTTAGAGCGTGTTTTTTTTACAAATTCTGGTACAGAAAGCATAGAAGGAGCAATGAAAACAGCTAGAAAATATGCCTCTAACAAAGGTATTAAAAGTGGACAATTTATTGCTTTTAAGCATTCTTTTCATGGGCGTACTTTAGGAGCTTTATCGCTTACTGCTAATGAAAAATATCAAAAGCCTTTTAAACCTTTAATTTCAGGGGTTAAATTTGCAAAATATAATGATATTTCAAGCGTTGAAAAACGAGTAAATGAAAAAACTTGTGCTATTATCTTAGAAAGCGTGCAAGGAGAAGGTGGGATAAATCCTGCAAATAAAGATTTTTACAAAGCCTTAAGAAAGCTTTGCGATGAAAAAGATATATTATTAATCGCTGATGAAATTCAATGTGGCATGGGTAGAAGTGGAAAATTTTTTGCCTATGAGCACGCACAAATTTTGCCTGATATCATGACTTCAGCTAAGGCCTTAGGTTGTGGGCTTAGTGTGGGTGCTTTTGTAATAAATCAAAAAGTAGCAAGCAATTCTTTAGAAGCGGGTGATCATGGAAGCACTTATGGGGGAAATCCTTTGGTTTGTGCAGGAGTGAATGCGGTTTTTGAAATTTTTAAAGAAGAAAAAATTTTAGAAAATGTCAATAAACTCACGCCTTATTTAGAGCAAAGTTTAGATGAGTTGATAAAAGAATTTGATTTTTGTAAAAAACGCAAAGGCTTAGGGTTTATGCAAGGGCTGAGCCTTGATAAAAGTGTAAAAGTATCCAAGGTCATTCAAAAATGCCAAGAAAATGCACTTTTACTGATAAGTTGCGGGGAAAATGATTTGAGATTTTTACCTCCTTTGATTTTGCAAAAAGAACATATTGATGAAATGAGTGAAAAGTTAAGAAAGGCTCTAAAGAGTTTTTAATAAATTTTGTAAAAAAAGTTTATTCTTTTCCATCTACTATAGGCACAAATAAACATTCTTCTAAAATTTCTTTTTGTAAATTTGTGCCATTTTTTCTAAGGCGTGTGATGAATTGTTTGCCATTGTGTAAAATAGGAGCGACTAAAATCCCGCCATCGCTTAATTGATCGAGTAAAATTTCAGGAATTTGTGTCGCATAAGCAGAAAATAAAATTCTATCATAAGGAGCATAATTTTTCCAGCCATTTTGTCCATCATCAAATTTTACATTGATATTAAAAAGTTCTAATTCTCTGAAAGTTTGAGCGGCTTTTTTGGCTAAATTTTCTATGCGCTCTATGGTAAAAACACGCCTTATGACTTTGCTTAAAATCGCAGCTTGATAGCCGCTTCCACAACCTATCTCTAAAATACTATCAGCATTTTTAAAATCTAAAGCCATAGTCATTTTAGCTACAGTTAAAGGCGAACTAATCCATTGAGAATTTGCCAAAGGCAAAGCATCAAGGCGATAAGCATGGGCTTTTAAAGGAGAAAAAATTTCACGCGGAATTTGACAAAAAGCATTAAAAAGTTCTTCATTGATAAAAACTTTTTGTGCGATTTCTTCAGTCATATTTTGACATCTTTTTTGTTCAAATGCGTTCATTACTTCTCCTACAAATTTAAATAAAAATTGTAACTAAAAAAGTTGAAATAGAGTTAAACTTAGCTATACTTAAATAAAAAGGAAAAAAATGCTTATAAAATTTAAAAATCATAGTCCCAAACTAGGTCAAAATGTTTTTGTTGCAGAGGGGGCTAAAATCATAGGAGAAATAGAAATAGGAGATGAAAGTAGCATTTGGTTTAATTGTGTTTTAAGAGCCGATGTTAATTTTATAAAAATTGGCAAAAGAACCAATATTCAAGATCTTAGCACGGTGCATGTTTGGCATAGGGAATTTGATGAAAAAGGAAAGTTAAAAGATGCTGGTTTTCCTACAATAATAGGAGATGATGTAACCATAGGACATAATTGCGTTATCCATGCTTGTGTGATAAAAAATCGTGTTTTAATCGGAATGAATGCTGTTGTCATGGATAATGCTTTGATAGAAGAAGATAGCATAGTGGGTGCTGGAAGCGTTGTAACAAAGGGTAAAAAATTTCCGCCACGCTCTTTGATACTTGGAAATCCTGCAAAATTTGTGCGTGAATTAAACGATGAAGAAATAAGCTTTCTAAAACAATCCGCTTTAAATTATGTGGATTTTAAAAACGAGTTTTTAAAAGATCTTCAGTGATATTTTGAAGTTTAGGTGAGAGTTTTACTTCAAATTTCACAAAACGATCAAGATCTAAAAAACTCTCATCGAGTTTTGAGATTTGCTCTTTTGTATAATCTTGAATAGTATTTAAAGATGACTTTTTAAGAAGTCTTTTTTCTTTGTAGACTAATTCTAAAAGTTCTTTGCGTTCTAAATTTTCATCTTGATTTGGGTTTTCATCAAAAACATAAAGCTCATCAAAAAGGATTTTTTGCGTGTTTTTATCATAAACCCTAAAAAGCTTTTTAAAATGAGGTAGGGTTGATTTTTCGTTATTTTCGCTGATTTTGATTTTAGGTTTTATGCCTTGATCTTCTAAGGCTGCGAGTTTATAAACGCAACTAAAAATAGGATCGCTTGAAGCAGTGATCAATCTTTCGCCTACACCAAAGATATCAATAGGTGCGTTTTGTTCTTTGAGTTTTTTAATGCTCCATTCATCAAGGGCGTTAGAAGCTATGATTTTGCATTTTTGAAGTCCTGCTTGATCAAGTTCTTGTCTGATTTTCAAACTTAACTCAAGTAAATTTCCAGAATCTATTCTCACACCGCCTTCTTGGATGCCAAATTCTTTAAAAACTTTAATCGCATTTTTAAGTCCGCTATTTAGACAATCATAAGTATCGATCAAAAAAACAGGATTTTTTGGATAAATTTTTACATAAGCTTTAAAAGCTTCAAGTTCATTTTCAAACATTTGCACCCAAGAATGTGCCATAGTTCCATTAATAGGGATATTATAAATTTTTCCTGCTAAAGTACAAGCACTTCCTATGCAACCTCCTATAAAAGCTGCTCTTGCCCCTTTTAAGGCTGCTTCACTTCCTTGCGCTCTGCGTGAGCCAAATTCTAAAATTTTACTGTCTTTAGCTGCACGCACGATACGATTGGTTTTGGTAGCAATAAGACTTTGGTGGTTTAAACTTAAAAGTAAAAAAGTTTCTAAAAGCTGTGCTTCTATGGTTGTAGCTTTAATACATAGCAAAGGTTCGTTTGGAAAAATCACTTCTCCTTCACGCATAGCATAAATTTCACCTTTAAATTTAAAGTTAGCTAAAAAATCTAAAAATTCTGTATCAAAAATACCTTGTTTTCTTAAAAATTCTATATCTTCTGCATCAAAACTCAAATTTTCAACAAAGTCTAAAATATCTTCAAGACCTGCAAAAATAGCAAAAGATCCTGAATCTGGAATTTTTCTAAAAAATATATCAAAATAACAAATTTGATCTTTTTTATTGTTTTTGAAATAGCCTTGAGACATTGTAAATTCATAAAAATCACAAAGCAAGGCTAAAGAAGTTTTAGAAGTCATCAAAGCTTATGCTACCCTTAGAATAATTCGTTACTTTACTTTCAAAGAAATTGCTCTTTTGATCGTTAAATTTTGAAAAATCATCTACCCATTTAATAGGATGTTTTGCATTGTATAACTTGTCTAAATTGATTGCGCTTAATCTTTGATCTACAAGATAATGGATATATTCTTCTATGATATCATCAGTAAAGCCCATGATTTGATTTTGAGTGATGTATTTACCCCATTTAATCTCAAGATCTCCAGCTTTTTTAAACATATCATAAATTTTATTGATATTTTCATCATGGAACAAATCAGGTCTTTCTTTGCGTACTGAATTGATCATATTTTGAAATAATAAAAGATGTGTGATTTCATCTCTTTGGATAAAGCGGATCATTTGTGCTGAACCTAGCATTTTTCCTGCACGTGCAAGTGCGTAAATAGCAGTAAAGCCACTATAAAAATATACTCCTTCTAAAATTTGATTTGCCACCATAGCCAAAAGAAGTTTATTATCATCTACATCGCCTGCTAATTCTTCATAAATGCTTGAAATAAAGTCATTTTTTTCACGCAAAGTTTCATCATGCTTTTCCATTTCATAAATCAAATCTGTATTATCGCAAATCGCTTCTACCATAACAGCGTAAGATTTTGAATGGTTTGCCTCTTCATAAGCTTGGCGTGCTAAAACCGCATTGATTTCAGGAGCTGTGATGTAAGGATTGATATTATCTGCTAAATTATTAGTTTGAAAACTATCCATAGAAATAAGCTGACTCCAAACCAAATCATACATTCTTTTTTCACCTGCAGTTAAATTACAGCGATAATCAAGCGCATCTTTAGTTGTATCCACTTCTTTTGGAAACCAAGTATTTGCCTCCATTAAATCCCAAAGTTTTAAAGCCCAAGTATATTTTGCCTTAGTGAAATTTAAAATTCCATGTGGGTTACCATCAAAAACTTTACGATCTCCTAGGGTTTCGTTTGAGTTTGGATTGTAAATTCTTTTTCTTTGCATTTTTTAACCTTTCTTTATGCTTTGGTGGCTATACAACTTTGAGTTAAAATATCGTGTAAATTTAAACGATCTTTTCTTACAAAACTGACAAATAAACCAAAGAGTAAGCCAAAACTTATAATAAATATCACATATCTTAGTAAAATTCTAAGAAAACTTAGTTTCTTTCCCGTTTTTATATCAATAAGATATAAATCATATGCTTTAAGACCTGGGCTTTGTGCCTTTTTTGTTAAAAAAATAGCTTGAATCAAACCAAATAAAAAAGTACATAAAGTTGTGATAAAATGGTTGTTTAAAAAAGCTTCTTTAGAGCCTAATATAAAATAAAATAAATATAAAATAGGAACATAAATAAGAAAAATATCTATAAGCAAAGCTCTAAATCTTAGCCATCTAGAGCTAATTTTTGCTTTAGTTTTCATTTAATTTCCACGACTTCCTGGTTTTATGGCTTTGCTCCCTTTTTTACAAAGCGGACAATTTGTTTCATCATAAATTTCAAATTCAAAATTTCCTAGAGTAAAGAGTGGTAAATTTTCAGGTAATTTCGCATTATCTTTTCTTGGAGATTTTAGATTTTCTACCGCACAAAAACCACGATTTGCTAATGCTGCAAAACCTACAACAATGCCACCTAAACTTTTAATGATTTTTGCACTCTCTAAAGCACTACCACCTGTAGTAATGATATCTTCACAAATTATAAATTTTTCACCCTTTTTTACTTCAAAACCACGTCTTAGAGTCATTTCTTTATTTACTCTTTCAGTGAAGATAAAACGTTTACTACAAGCTCTTGCAAGCTCATAACCTGCTAAAATTCCACCTAAAGCAGGAGAGCAAATGCTATCAAATTCTATCTTATAGCTTGCAATAATCTTTGCAAGTTCATCACAAAGTTTTGCTGCTAATTTTGGATCCTCTAAAACTTTTGCACTTTGAAGATAAAACTGTGAATGTTTACCTGAACTTAGTAAAAAATGTCCTTCTAAATAAGCACCACAATCTTTATAAATTTGCTCTAAATTCATCGTTAAACCTTTAAAAGTTCACTTTCTTTGCTTTTTACACTCTCATCAATTTTTGTTGTGTAGGCGTCAGTAAGTTTTTGCACTTCATCATAAGCTTTTTTTGCTTCATCCTCGCTTATTGCCTTATCTTTTTCTAGTTTTTTAACTGCATCGTTGGCATCTTTGCGTATATTTCTTATAGAAACTTTTGCCTTTTCACCCATAGCTTTAGCTTGTTTTACATTTTCTTCTCTTTGCTCTCTAGTCATCGGAGGAAAAAATAATTTTACACTTTCGCCATCATTGTTTGGATTGACACCGATATTTGCAGCTGCAATAGCGCTTTCTATGGTTTTTAGTAAAGGTTTTTCCCAAGGAGTGATGCTAATAGTTGAAGCATCACTTGCTAAAACAGTTGCTACTTGATTTAAAGGAGTTTGAGTTCCATAATAATCCACTGTAATGTGATCTAAAATATGGGTATTAACTTTTCCAGTTCTTAAAGTGGTGAAGTCTTTTTTTAAGGCTTCTAAAGATTTTTCACTTTGGGTTTTTTGTTTGTTAAAAATTTCACTTAGCATTATCATTTCCTTTAATTATTTACTTGAATTAACATCGCTTGGAAGTTGTGGTGCACTTGGAGCGATAGAATTTGTATTTGGGGTAGCAGGTGCAATAGGAGCACTTGGAATAGTAGTGTTGTTTTCTACTTTAATTTTCTCTGCTAGAGAGTCCTTGCTAGTTTTATTGTATAAATAACCAAGACCAATAGTATTTGCAATAAGTAAAATTCCCATAATAAAGGTAAATTTTGCTAAAAATCCAGCCGGTCCTTTGGCGCCAAATAAACTTTCATTGCTTCCACTATAAGCTCCAAGTCCTATACTTGAACTTTTTTGAAGTAAAACTGCTATACAAATAACTACAACGATGATAAATTGTAAAATGATTAAAAGAGTGATCATTGAAAATTCCTAAAAGTTAATTTTTAAATGATTATTTTAGCTAAATAAAACTTGAAAAGTTTTGAAACTTGATAAGTTTTTGTGAGAAAAATCCCACAAAAACTTATCTGCTATTGAAGCTTCTTAAGATATTAAGTAAAGATACGAAAAGATTAACAAAATCAAGATAAAGTGCTACTGCACCTTCGATTGGAGTTTCATAATTTCCGCGGATAATATTTTGCGTATCATAAAGAATGTAAAATGAAAATAATATTGCAGCTACTGCTGAAATAGCTAGATTAACTATACTGCTTTGGAAGAAAAGGTTTAGTAAAGATGCTGCTACAATAACGATTAATACTATAAATAAAGCTTTGCCCATAACAGTAAAATCTTTTTTTGTATTCATAGCAAATACACTAAGTCCTGCAAAAGCAACCGTTGTTAAAGCAAAAGCTTGAGCGATGATAATTCCTCCAGCTGGTAGAGCTAAAACTGAAATAAGTAAAGGTGTAAGCGTTAAACCTGAGCAGAAAGTAAAACCAAAAAGTAAAACAAGATTTAATGGAGCCTCTCTTTTTTTCCATTGCAAAGCAAATAAAAGTCCGATTTCAACAGCAAAAAGGATCCAAAAAGTTACTTGTGATTGTATAAAAAATGATGCTAAAGCAAAAATTCCTACATATGCACCTACTGTTGCAGCTAATAATGAAGCAGCAAAAAGTTGATAAGTTTGTTTAATAAAAATACTTAATTCGCTTGAGCGTGTATTTTCAAATTCTTTTGATCTTGAGTAGTCTCTATCATAAAGACTCATAAAATTCTCCTTGCAAAATTGTTAGATTTTTTAAAATCTTGAGCGAAATCTAACATATTAGACTAAATAAAAAGTTAATTTATATAATATCTTGATGCTTAAATGAAATCTTTTCTGAAATTTTGTTATAATTTCAAGATTTTAGTTTTAGGTTGGTTTTATGGAAAATCTTATTAGCGGTGCGATTAAGTTTATGCAAGAAGACTTTAAGGAGCATGAAGAACTTTTTGAAAGTCTAAAAAATAAGCAAAATCCCCATACTCTTTTTATAGGTTGTTCTGATTCTAGAGTAATTCCAAATTTGATCACTAATACAGGTCCAGGTGAGCTTTTTGTAATACGAAATATTGCAAATATAGTTCCACCTTATCGCGTTGGAGAAGATTACTTGGCGACAACTTCAGCAATAGAGTATGCTTTAAATTCATTGCATATTAAAAATATCGTCGTTTGTGGCCATAGTAATTGTGGAGGTTGCAATGCTCTTTATTATTCTGATGAAGAGTTAAATAAAATTCCTAACGTGAAAAAATGGCTTACTATGTTAGATCCGATAAAAAAAGATGTGATGATTTTTGCAAGAGACGATTTGGCTATGCGTTCATGGCTTACAGAAAAATTAAATTTAGTAAATTCTTTGCAAAATATACTTACTTATCCAGGCGTGCAAGAAGCTTTAGATGAAGGAAAAATAGAAGTACATGCTTGGTATTATATTATAGAGACAGGTGAAATTTATGAGTATGATTTTAAAGCAAAAATTTTTACTTTAATACAAGATAGGAAAGTTCAATGAAGAAAATTATTTTTAGTTTATGTTTTTTTATTTTATACCTTGGAGCACAAGAATTTAAATTTATTGATGCGAATATTAGTAAAGAAGATGAAGGAATTTATGCTTTAGTTGAAAAATATGTTGATCTTAACAATCAAATTAAAGAATTTAAGAAAAACAATGATGAAAATTCAAGCACTTTTAATGGTATTTTAAGTGAATTTGAAAAAGACAAAAAGACTATTTTAGCAAAAATACCCGATATGATAGTAGGACAAAAGATTAATGAAGAGGCAGTGGCTAGATTTTTAAAAGCAAAAGAAAAATTACTAGATGTTCAAAAAAAGAATATTAATAAGCCTTACATTTATACAGATGCCACTCTTAATCTAGTTTATTTTAACATTGTGGAAAGTTTTTATTCTTCTTTGTTTGAAGTGGAAAAACTTTTTAAAAATACAGCAAGTAGTGAAGATTTAATTGCTACTGTTGATAAGGCAATGGAAAATTTACAAAATTCTTCTAGTGTAAATTTAGATAGTTTTAAAAGCAAAATTACAAATCCAGAAGAATTGGAAAAAATTACCCTAAAAGAAAGATATATTGCTAACGCTCTAGATTCTTATTCTGAAATTCTTAAGTATTTACGATCAAATGCAGATTTGCTTGAAAGTAATTATATTTTTTCACTACTTGAGCTTCAAGTTTGGATAGATCGTATAAACGAGGCAATTGGGGTAAGTTTTGTTAATATCGGAAAAATAGTAATTTCTGCTTTGGTTTTAGTTTTTTTTATATCTTTAAGACGTTTTTTTGCAAATATAGTATATTTTTTCCTTGTTCGGCTTTTTTATAGAAATAAAAATGATGTAGATGATATTAAAGTTATTTTTATTGAGAATATTAAAAAACCAGTGAGTTTTTTTCTGATTGTTTATGCTATTTCGATTTGTCTTACTATAGCAACTTATCCTGCACCTTTAAGTATTAATTTGAGTAATTTTTTCCACATAATTTATGCGGTTTTGATTGCATGGCTTATTTTAAAAATGCTTGATGGTTATGGAATGGTACTAGTTTCTAAGCTTGCTCAAAAAAGCGGAAAAAAAGAAGTTGTAAATTTAATTATTAAAATTTTATATTTTGTTATTATTATCATAGCTTTATTATATATCCTTGCTCAGCTTGGTTTTAATATTTCAGCTATTATTGCATCTTTGGGAATTGGTGGTTTAGCTGTTGCTTTAGCAGCGAAAGATATAATTGCAAATTTCTTTGCTTCTATACTTTTACTTTTTGATAATAGTTTTAATCAAGGAGATTGGGTAGAGGTTTCAGGTATAGAAGGAACAGTAGTTGAAATAGGACTTAGAAAAACTACTATTAGAACTTTTGATAATTGTCTCGTATTTTTACCAAATTCAACTATTATGGGGGCTAATATCAAAAATTGGAGTAAAAGACGCATGGGTCGCCATGTTAGAATGTATTTGGGTGTTGGTTATGATGCTACTCCTGAAAAATTAGATCAATGTGTAAAAGATTTGAAAGAATTTTTGGATACAAGTGATTTGGTAGCTCACGATGAGGATAGTGCATTAAAATATGGTGATCATACGACAAAATATCGTCAAAATCTTGTATCTATTAACGATTTAGAAGGCTATAAAAATGCTTGTTATGTGGCTTTAAGCGAATTTGCAGATAGTAGTATTAATATAGAGCTTTATTTTTATACCAAAAAAATAGGCGCAAAAGATTTTAGGGAAGCTAGACAAAGCTTAATGCTTGAGTTTATGCGTATAATCGAAAAAAATGGTTTAACTTTTGCTTTCCCAAGTCGCAGTATTTATATAGAAAATTTACCACCTCTTGATTTGCAAGCAAAAGCTATAAAATAGCAAGATTTTATCTTGCTATTTTTTAAACCGGCATAACGCGTATATTTGGACTTAATTCTTCTTGTAAAATCGTTTCAATAGCATAAAGTGTCGCACCACTTCCACTAGAACAACCACTACAAGCACCAAGATAACGAATATAAACATCAATTGCTGCACCTTCAGCCTTTTGTATATCAATCACTTCCAAATCTCCACCATCATTATGAAGCATAGGGCGAATTTCAGCATCTAAAACACTTTCAACTGCTTTTAATTGTCCTACTACGGTCATTTCATCAAAAGCCACATCACTTTTCATTGTATTTTTGAGTTTTTCTCTATCCATCTCGGCTCTGGTTTCAGCTAAAATATCTACAAGGTAATAATCTCTTTTTTCATGTCCGCCTGGCTTGATACAGGATTTGCAAAAAGCACCTGCTTTAGTATATTGTGTGATTTCTTCTACACTATGCAAATCATTAAGTTTAATCACTTCTTTAATAGTTCCAAGACTTACTCTAGCGCACTCACAAACTATAATTTGATCTTCAAAATCTTCAGGACTTATACCTTTATAATGAGCTGCTGCTTGTTTGATTACATCATAAGCCATAACCGAACAGTGCATTTTTTGAGGTGGAACAGCTGGAGTTTCTGGATTATCACGCATAGCAAATTCCACATCTAAATTTGTGATTTTTACTGCTTCATCTACAGTTTTTCCTATGCAAAGATCTACCATAGTATCGCTACTTGCTATAGCTGTACCACAACCAAAACTTTTAAATTTTGCATCGATAATTTTATCAGTTTTTTCATCTACAAGCCAAAAAAGTCTTACTGCATCGCCGCAACTTTCTGCACCAAAATCAGCTACGATCAATTTTGCATTGCGTGCTTTAGCATCTTCTTCGCTAAATTCTCCCATATGTTGAGGATTATTCATTCTATCTTGAACTTTTTGTGAATACTCATCCCAAATGGATCCACCAATTAAACTATTTTTTCCCATTTTTCATCCTTATTTGTAATTATTTGGATTATAAGCATAAGTACAAGAAATTGCTCTTAATCTCTGTGTTGCATTTTTAATTTGTTTTGCTGCATAATCAATTTCTTCTTCAGTGTTAAAACGTGACAAAGAAAGTCTTAAAGCTGTATGCGCTAAATCATGCTCCGCACCGATAGCTTCCATAATAGGATTGCTTTCTAAAGCTTCACTTGCACAGGCTGAGCCCGTACTTGCTGCTATACCATTTTTATTTAAATCCCAAAGCATTGCTTCGCCTTCAACACCTTTAATACTTGCTAAGATTGTATTAGGCACACGGTGTTCCCTTTTTCCAACAACTGTTGTATCAGGCAAGGCTAAAATTTGATCTTCTAGTTTATCTCTTAAACGGCGTATATGAGAATCTTCAAAATCAAGCATAGTATTTGCAATACGCAAAGCCTCGCCCATAGCCACTATGTAAGGCACATTTAAAGTCCCACTTCTACGACCACCCATGTGTTCTCCACCGTGTAAAAGTGGAGTAAGTTTAAGTCCTTTTTTTATAAAAAGTCCACCCACACCCTTTGGTCCATGAAATTTATGTGCCGAAAATGAAGCAAAATCAACTCCTACTTGAGTTAAATTAACCTTTATTTTACCTACTGCTTGAGTAGCATCTGTATGAAAAAGAGCGCCAAATTCATGTGCAAGTTCCGCCATCGCTTTAATATCAAAAATCATACCTGTTTCATTATTTGCCCACATAACACTTACAAGTGCTGTTTTATCGCTAATCACTTTACGTAAATCTTCTACAGTAGAAACCCCTTCTTCATTTACAGGGAGTTCTATGACTTTTACTCCAAGACTTTTTAAAAAATAAGCAGCAGCAGTAACAGCAGGGTGTTCTACGCTAGAAATAATCACTTCATTGCGTTCCTTATCTAAAATATGATCAAAATACACACCCTTAAGCACCCAGTTAATGCTTTCTGTTGCACAGGAGGTTACAACTATATCATCTAAGTCATTTGCTCCAAGCCCTGCATAAAGTTTGTCCAAAGCTTCTCTTAAAGCAGGATGTGTTGTGCTTCCATATTGATGAAGGCTATTTGGATTTCCATACATATCCTTTAAAAAAGGTAGCATCAACTCATAAGCATTAGGATCAAGCATCGTCGTTGCATTGTTATCTAAATATACTTTCACTTTAAAATCCTTAATTTATCCTTAACTTTAATTAGGATATTTTTTATCTTTATTCGAAAACGGATAATAACAAAAATTTATAAAAATTAGGTTAAAAATTATAACAAAAATAAAATGTTAAAGTAAAATTTTAAAGTGAAATATTTTGTGAATTTCATATAGTAAAAATGAGAAATACTATTTCTTAAATTTTTCTTCGTAATACTTTACTATTTTTGAATCTTCTTTGACTGTATGTTTAAAGATAAAATCTTGAACAACGAGATCTAGCTTTTCAATCATTATATTTACAAATTTAGCTTCACTGATGATAATTTCTTCAATTTCTAAGATAATTTTTCTGTGAATTCTTGTATGATGGTTGATATAAGGATATTCTATTTCTCTCATAAAGGCTTCTTCATCTGAAAAATGTCTATTGATTATTATCAACAACTCTCTTAAGACAATTTTTAATTCTTTTGTTTCAACATGACGTTGGCTCATTAAAGAGAGTTTTTTAGAAATTTCAAAAAGTTCTTTATGTTGATGATCTAAAAGATCATTATTCATTGAAATAATTTTTTCATTATAAATCATGGTTTTGAGTGCTTTTATATTTATATTTTTTCGGGGGCGAATTATAATGTTATTATACTTAAAATTTTATTAATTACTCATATAAAAATTATTATTATTGAAATATTTATAATTTATATATTTTTTATAAAAATTATTTTAAATCATCACAGACATATAAGAGTTTAGAATTTTATTTATATTTGCTTGTTTTTGGCGACGATCTAGAAAATTTTCTATAGAATTAGAGCGTAGTTGATTTACTTCTTCTAATCTTTGCGTGTCTTGACCTTGGTTTTGATATTGTTTTTTAAGAGTATCAAAATCATTGCGATTTTGATCGATATAAATTTGAAATATTGAGCTTGAATTTGCAAATTCTCTTAAATCCATATCTTTTTGGTAGTTAATATATTGTTGAAAAAATACAGATAGTTTGTCTTGAGTACTTGTTTTTTTATCTATACCATTAACATAAAGATAAAGATCAAAACTCATCTTTTTTTCATTTTCTTTTTTGATGTAATCTTCTATATCCATCTCGCCTTTAAGAATTTTTTGTAAATTTTGATGAGAGCTCAGTTCTAGAGTGATAGGTTTCATAAAAAAGTTAAATTCTTTTTCATTTTGGGTTTTTATATCATGGTATATAAAATTCATTAAAAGACCAGATTTTGATACTTCTGCGTTTTTAGTTAAATAAGGTTTTAAAATTTCATTAGAAGAAGTATTCTCTATGGCTTTATTAAAATGAAAATTAGTTATTTTGTTATCTAACATTAAGGTATTTAAATTTGTGATATTGCTTAATGCTAAATCAATTTCTTCTTGATTGTTGTAAATTCTTGAAATTTGGCCCAAAAATTCTCCATTATCTGTTGAAAAACCTGATGATAGTTTTGAAATAAAATCGCGATTTAAATAAGCATTATCATCTTGTAAAAATTCTGAATTTATAGATTTTAATGAACTATGATAGCTATTTAAAAGATAAGGTAGATCAATTTTATTATAATTTAAAATTTCATCTTGTTTCGTGAGTTCTTTTGCTATACTTCTAACGCTTTTAATGTTAATATCATAAGATTCTGGTATATTGGCAATTTTATTTAAATCTTTATCGAAAAAACCTTCTTCATTGATTCTAAATCCAAATTCACTAGCATAAGTGGTATTATTAAAAATATAACTTAATTGTTCTAAGCTATTTTCATTTCCTTCTTGTTCTAAAGCTTTGCTATCTTTAATCAAATTTAGAGCAGAGCTATTCTGTAAAGGATTAGATAAAGTTAAATTTTGATACGGATTTGCCGAATTTATAGTCATTTTAAATCTTTCCAAAATATTGCTGATTTTTTATAAGCAAAAGGTGTGCCAAGTTTTTTAAAAATTAAATTCAGTCAAAAATTAGAAAACATTTGATAGTATTTAGCTTTTCTTTTAATTTGAAAAATAAAAATTTATCTAAATAAGGAAAGCGTATGCCAAAGATGAAAAGCGTTAAAAGCGCAGTTAAACGCTTCAAAGTAGGTAAAAATAAAATCAAAAGAGGCTCAGCTTTTAGAAGTCATATTTTGACTAAAAAACCTGCAAAAAGAATGCGTGATCTTCGCACAGCTAAATATGTGCATAACACAAATGTAAAAGCTGTTGAAAAAATGCTAGGAATTTAAGTTTTTGACTAAAAGTCATTCAAACTCCCCTCTGAGATAAAATTTCAAGGGTAAGCTCCAAATTTGGACGCCACTTTATGAAAGGAAATAAAAATGGCAAGAGTAAAAACAGGTGTTGTTAGACGCCGCAGACACAAAAAAGTTTTAAAATTAGCACGTGGTTTTTATAGTGGACGCCGTAAACATTTTAGAAAAGCGAAAGAACAATTAGAAAGAAGTCTAGTCTATGCTTATCGTGATAGACGCCGCAAAAAAAGAGACTTTCGCCGTCTTTGGATTGTGCGTATCAATGCTGCTTGTAGGCTTAATGATTTAAGTTATTCAAGATTTATCAATGGTCTTAAAAAAGCAGGTATTGAACTTGATAGAAAAATTCTAGCAGATTTAGCTATGAATGATACTGCTGCTTTTGCAAAAATTGCAGAGGCCGCAAAAAAAGCACTTTAATTTTTTAGTGTAAGAATTTCAAGATTCCATCTTGGAATTCTTAAAATTCTAATAAACCCTGTAATATCAATTTTTATTTTTAAAATCTTTCTTAATTTTATTCATTAATTGAATTTATAAATTTGAAGTAATAAAATCACATTTATTATATACGGTTAAATTTTAAATTATCCAAAAAAACATCCATCCCAATAATTTTAAAATTATCAGGATGAAATTTTAATAAGTAGGA
>NZ_MJXO01000006.1:0-4592 GCF_001762835.1 Campylobacter sp. BCW_6466 | reverse complement strand
AAAAAACTTTTAATAGAAAAAGATAAAGATAAAAAAGGCGAAAATGGCGGAATAGGAACTCCAGCAACAAGAAGTAATCACATAGAAACTTTAATAAACAGAGGCTATATTGTAGTTTCAAAGGATAAAAAGCAAGTTGTTAATGCTACAGAACTTGGAATTAATTTAATCCAAAATTTAGATCCTATATTGACAAATCCAGACATGACAGCTTTATGGTTTGAATCTCAAAAAGAGATACAAGAAGGAAAACTAAAAAGAAGCGATTTTTTAAATTCAATTAATGATTTTATTTTAAAAATAATTGATAATGAAAAGAGTTTAAACAAAAAAATTGTTTCTAATGAAGAAAAAGAAAAAATAACTTGTCCTAAATGTCAAAAAGGTTTTTTAAGAGAAATAAATGGAAAATTTAGAAAATTCTTTTCTTGTTCTGAGTATTCTAATGGTTGTGATTTTAAGGCGAAATCTGTTAATGGAAAACCTGAATTAGAAAATAAAAGCACTAATTTAAATACATCTTTTAAATGTCCTCAATGTAATCAAGGAAACTTAATAAAAAGAGAAAGTAAAAATGAAAAAAACAAATTTTGGTATGGTTGTTCTGAATGGAAAAATGGTTGTAAATTTATGTGTCCTGAATTAAATGGCGAACCTAATTTAAATGCTAAAAATAATTTTCAAAACAATTATAAGCAAAAGGTTAAATACAAATGAAAAAAATAATTTTATTTTTATTGCTGTTTAATTTCTTATTTGCAGAAGGAACAAATAATGGGCAAGGAGTTGTTTCTGAAACTACTAAAGAAGAAATGCAAAAAATATTTCCTAATAGTGATGATGACATAGATTCTAAAAATGGATGTAGTTGGGAGTGTAGAAAGGTTAATAGCGGATATGGAACTCAAATCATAGGATTTGATTTTAAAAATGGGACAACTTTTTGTAGAGTTTATAAAAATGAAAATTTTGATTTAGATTTAAAATTTAATGCTTCAAAAACTAATTTATCTTGTGCTAAACAAGTGTATACAGGACTTGATACTGAATTAAAAAATTATGAAAATATAGATAGAAAAATTAATTTAGAAAGTATAATTAAATGGACGCCAAGCGATACTAAAATTAATTTTGCAAAATATTTAGTTGCTTTAGCAACTTTAAATCCAAATATTATTGATAGAGAAAAAACTTATAATTTAGGAGAATTAACCTTAAAAGATGGTATAGATAATTTTAGCATTAAAACTATACAAAAAAATCAAAGTTTTATGGATTTTTTGATAGCTCCAAATTCTGTTTTAAATCAAAATAAAGGATTTTCTACTTCAAGTATAAGTTTGCAAGAAACTTCAGCTGTAGATGGTTTTAATAAAAACAATATGGCGTATTTTTCAAATCTATTTTTAGCCAATGAAAAAATTTATCAACATTTACAAATTCTAATTCTTGTTTTAGTTGGTGGATTTTTTCTTACTTCAATTAGTGCAGAAAAAATTCAAGCTTACTTAGAAAATAGGGGCGAAAATGAAGGAAAGCAAAAATTTTTACATAAATTTTATATTCCAATGATTATGATAGGAACATTTTTTATGCCTATACCCGAAGGAAATGGTTTAGCTCACTCAACAATTATGCAAAACGTCATTAGATATTTTGCATTAAAATCAACAGATATTGCAGATATGGCTAGTGCAATTGGTGGAAAAACCTATATGGATAAAATTTATAAAAGTATAGGTGGAGTAAATATTCAAGGTATTAAAGCCTTATTAGAAAAAAAGAAAGAAAATGAGTTTCTTATAAGTCAAGGAGATGAAATTTATAAAAAAACTTGTTCTTTAAGATATAAAAACCAACTATCTGCCATTAGAGAAAGCTATATCACTTCTTTAACAGATGAAGATAAAGAAAAAATAAAACGATTTTTAGCTGAAGATAGTAATGATATGGCAGGAAAAAATGGCGATATTTCCTTGGAAGCTTGTATAGCTTTAGAAGCTGATATTTTAAAAGCAAGAAATGAAATAACTAAAATAAATTCTCAAATGGAAAAAATTGATAAATTAAGAGATAACACTCAAAAAATCAATGAAATGAAAAATCTTGATGCTTATTTTGCAGTAAGAGAAATGCAACTTGGATGGATAAATTCTTTATTTACGCCAAGTAGTGCAATTTTAGCAGAAGTAACTATGTTTAAAGAAGAGCAAGGTGATGAAGATGAACAAAAAGAAAGGATGATTAAAGCAACTAAAAAAAATATTCAAAACACTAAAGAAAATATAAATAAAGGAGATATTGAAATTAGTAAAGATGATATTACAGATAGCTCTTTAGGATGGATAGCAGGTAAATTAGTATGGATGATGTTACCAGGAGCTTCAACTATAAAAGATTTTGTAATGGAAAATACTGGAAAATTCATGGCTGTAATTCAAGCAGCAGCAGCTTCTACTGTGCCAATCATAGGAACAGTAGGTGGAGCTATCGTTGGATACATAACAGGAACAGTTGCCTCAACAATTACAGGATATGCTATAGCTATAATGTTAATAGAATGGACTTTTCAAAAAATACCATTATTGGTTTGCACTACAGCTTCTATTATAATATTTGTATCTTATTTAGTTTCTTTGATAAAATATTTTTATATTTCACCATTCGTTGTAGCTTTCTCCTTAGCAACTAAAAGAATGGATAAAATTATTGAATTCTTAATTAATGGTATGGCTATATTTTTAAAACCCGTATTAATTATTCTCTTTATATATTTATCATTATTTATAAATGTTTTAGTAGACGAATTTTTCTTATTTGTTTCTGTAGAACAATTTACAGGAATTAAAACTAGCGTATATAATTTTCACACTAACTTTATTATAGGTGCAATCACAGGCTTATTAACTATATTTGCAAAAATTGCTTCAGCGGTAATTATGTGGAATTTAATTATTAAAGGGCCTTCATGGGCTTTATCATTAGTAGGTATTGATGGAAAACAAAGTGAAATGATTTCTCAAGGTATGGAAAACACTTTAAACAAGAGAGCAAATATTGTTTAAAGAAATCTCAACTAAACCAAATATATACAAAGGAATAAAATGGAAAATAAAATGAAAAAAATATATAGAACTTGAAAGAAAAGAAGGACAAATCAATGACATTCCATACACTATTTTGAAAGTTGAATATCCTAATCTAAAAGAATTAAAAGATAAGGATTTATTAATGCAAAATGACAAAGGACAATGGCTTTGTGGCTATATTGGCTTAAAACACGAACAAGAATTAGATTTTAATAAGTTGAAAAATGAAGTTTGTATAGCCCCTATTTATTTAGAAAAATTTGACACTGATTTATTTGAAAAAGACGAGAATATTACTAAAATCATATTTTTTGATCAAAATCATTCTTGGAATAAAAGTAGGATAAATACTCAGTTAGATGAAGATTTATGCTTAAAAGATATTGAAAAAGTAGTAAATCACATTATTAATTTTAACAAAAATAATATAAAAGAAGAAAATTCCAATAAAGAATATAAATTTCAAAGGAGAAGAAAATGACAAAAATAGATTATTATAATTTTTTAGATGAAGCAGATTACTTAATGAAAAAATACAAAGAAGAACAAAAGGAGCTTACAGAAGAAGTATTTTTAAATTTTTTAAAAGAAATGGTAGAAAAATACAATCTTAATAAAAGAAAATATGATTTTTTTGTGCTTCATAATAATTTTTTCTTTGTAACAAAAAACAAGCAATGTTACACAATAATCAGCTTTGAAAAAGACAAAGATAGAAAAATAGATTTTTCAGGATATAGCCTTGAAACAAAAGAATAAGGACAAAAATATTTTGAAGAAAATTTTAAAGAATATGAGAAAGTTGATTTTTTATGGAAAACATAAAATTTGAGAAAAAATTAAAAGAATTAGAACTTACAAAAAAAGAATTTGTAAATATGGAAAGAGTAACTATGTTAAAATTACAAATCCAAACGCAACAAAAAAAGATATAGAAAAGAATAAAAAGAAAATGGTAGAAGAGAAAGAAAGTAAGGGGAGCAATCTTATACAATTAAGAATTAGCGATAAGACGAAAGAATACCTTCAAGAGAGAGCTGACAGCTTAGGTTTTCCTTTAAATACATATATTTATCATCTTATTATGAAAGATATGGAAACTTTTAATCGAAAGTGATTAAAAGTTTTTTCGAAAAATGCTAAACTCAAAGAAACACTAGATAAAAAAGCTGAAGAGTTAGGCATTAACACAACTCAACCCATAAAAACATTTTAATTATCAGAAATATCACAAAATTTCCTTCGCAAATTACACTCAACGCTAAGTATACTATAATGATCATTATAATTTATAATCATTATATCAGCATATTCATATCTTCCATTTTCAATTTCTTTTTTAGATTCTTTTTGTGAATTTAAAAGAAAATTATAATCTCTTTCTTTAAGTGTTTTAATATTTTTTATTTCGCTTAAATCAATTAAAGAATACTTTCCACTTGTTTTATACTCTTCATCAATTTTTTTAAGTGCAAATTCATATCCTTCTTTACTTCCTTGCTC
>NZ_MJXO01000005.1:0-2762 GCF_001762835.1 Campylobacter sp. BCW_6466 | reverse complement strand
ATGAGTTTTGAAGAGATAGCTAAAGAACTTAATCTTAGCGTGACACGCGTTCATCAAATCTATACTGAAGCTTTTAGAAAGTTAAAGAGTCCTAAAAATAAAGACAAGTGGATGGCTATCTTTGAAACGATTGACTTAATCAAAAAAGAAGAAGCAAAGAAAGAAAACTTAATACAAGGAGAGAAAAAATGATACCAATGATTAAAGGTGAGAAAGCTGATTATAGTAGAAGTCTTTTTGAAGTAAGAGGCGTAGGGATTTATTACAAGCAAAGTGGAGTGTTTGTAGATGTTTTAAAAGGAATTTATCCTGATTATATTGCAAAAAAAATCATTCGTTTTCATTTGGGTAAAAAGCTTAACAAAAGTGCTTAAATTAAAAGCACTTTGATTAAGTTTTTTAAAACTTAAATTTATTTAGAAAGGGAAAAATGCAGTTAAGTTATTATTGTTTTAAAGATAGAAAAAAAAGAAAAATGCCTTTAGATACACCATTAAATACTAAAAATTTTAAACTTAAAGATAAGCTTGGTTTAAACATAAAAGAACAAATAGAAATTTGTAATAAATATGGGATTACTCACAAGCTTTATGTGAAAAGAAAAGAAAAAGGTTGGAGCTTAAAAGAAATTTTAGAAACTCCAAAAGGAGACAAGCGTTTTAAATATATTATTATCGATGATATCAGAAGAAACAAACAAGCAGTTAGCCTAAACAGTCATAGTAAATTTGGTAGAAATGTTTTACATTTAGGAAATATGAGCAAAAAAGCTAACTTGCATTTTAAATATTCAAAACTTGATCATCTAGCCTTGCAAAATAATTTATACCAAGATAAAAATGGAGTAATTAAGGCGTATTAGAAAATTTAACAAATCTACTAAGGTGGATTTGATTAAGTTTTTTAAAACTTAAATTTATTAGAAAGGAAAATTCATGGCAATAGTTTATATCGCTTCTCCTTACAAAGCTTTAGCTGTAAGAGAAAGTCAAAGAAAAGCTCAGGCTATTAGTGTAGCCCAGCAAGAATGCTTAAAAATTATGCGTGAATGTGAAGGCTTTACACCTGTTTCACCCATACTACAATTTAGCTATTTGGATGAAAACAAACACAGAGACAAAGCTTTACGAATGGGATTAGAGCTTTTAAAAGCAAGTGATTATATTTATATGAGCAATCATAAAGATGCTAAGTATTCTAAGGGAATGCAAGAAGAATTAGCATTAGCTAAAAAGCTTGGCATTAAAGAGCTAGTTTTGGAGTTGCCTCTTTGACTTCGCAATGTGGCAAAGCCACCTTTTGCGATAAAGAGCTACACTCCCTTAACCCACCTGAAGGCTCCGCGACACTGCGTGAAAAAAAAGGTTTAAGGATAGTTAAGAAAAGAGCTAAACACGCAGTGCTTTTAAGATATGGCGTAGTTCTTTGGGATTATCAAATTAATAAATTTAATTTAAAAGGAGATTTAAATGCAAATAAATAGTTTTGAAGATGTAAATCTTGCACTTAAAAAAGTGGCAGAGCTTAGTGTAAAAATAGAAAAGATTAATGGCGAGGTAACTTTAGCTTGTAATGAGATTAAAGAAGCTCGTGCAGGAGAGATTAAGGTTTTAAGTGATGAGCTTGGATACATAGAGCAATGTATCACTACTTTTTGTGAAAATAACAAGCATGAATTTGCCGAAAAAAGATCTAAAGAATTTACCTTTGGCAAGATTGGCTATCGCTTAAGTAAAAGTGTATCTTTACCACGTGTGAAAGAAAAGCTAGAAAACTTAATCAAAGCCTTTAAAAGTTACAACCTTAATGAATGCATCATTTACAAAGAAGAACTTAATAAAGATGCCATTGTAGAGCTTGATGATACTACTTTAGTAAAGCTTGGACTTAAAAGAGTTGTAAAGGATAATTTTAGAATAGAGCCAAAGATTGAAAGCTTAGAAATTCAAAATTAAGAATTTAACAAGTCCGCTAAGGCGGATTTGATTAAGTTTTTAAAACTTAATTTAAAACAAAAGGATAAAAAATGTATGTCAATGTAAGCATAGATGCGAGTGATTTAGAAGATTTTTACGCTCATGATTTGGCTAAACTTTTTGAAGATTTAAGCACAAAAGAGCAAGAGGAATTCTTTGGAATTATCCATAAGGATATCAAGCCATTAGAAAGAATAAGAACTATTCTTTCTAATTTGTCTAATGATGAAGCACTTAAACTTTTTAAAGAACTTAATAATGAGTTTAAAAGCGATGAGGAATGGCAAAAAACTATAAAAAGCATAAATGGAGATAACAAATGAAACTACAAGATTTTGATTTTAGGATTTGGAATATACAAGAAAAACATTACATAACAAACAATCCATGCCTTGTTGAGTTTAATCATAATCCCGGAGAAATAAAAGCAGGTGTATTGCTTGTTTATGAAGATAGAGAACACGAGTTTCTTGAAAGTTGGTATGATGATATCGAAATCGAACTTTGGACTGGTTTATATGATAAACATGGCAAAAAGATTTATGAAGGGGATATCGTTAAAACTAAAAGTCCATACGATTGCTTTTTGGCAAAAGTTGGCATTCATAAAGAAGGGACTTTTTATCTTGAGAGTAAAAGTAGAGATTACATAGGCTCTTTAATTTATTTAGTTAAAGATGAAGGATATGATACCGAAATCATCGGCAATATCCACGATAATCCTGAACTTTTGAAATGTTAAAAAATATTAAAAATTTTAACATAAAAATGAAATATGTTAAAAAA
>NZ_MJXO01000004.1:0-22046 GCF_001762835.1 Campylobacter sp. BCW_6466 | reverse complement strand
TGAAAACCTTTTTAGTTTGTGCTTTAGAGCCTTCAGCAAATTTGCATTTAAAAGAAGTCTTAAAAGCTTATAAAAAAGACTTTGGTAAATTTGAAATTCATGGGATTTATGATGAGAGCTTATGTAAAGAATTTGATCTAAATTCTAAGCCGTTTTATAGCTCACATGAATTTAGTGCTATGGGTTTTATAGAAGTTTTACCTTTGATTTTTAAAGGAAAAAAAGCTATAAAAGAACTTGTAAATTTAAGTTTTACTCAAAAAATAGATGGGATTTTATGTATAGATTCGCCCGCTTTTAACATACCTTTTGCAAAGGCTTTAAAAAAAGCAGGTAGTAAAATTCCACACATTTATTATATTTTGCCTCAAGTTTGGGCGTGGAAAAAAGGTCGCATACCTATCATAGAAAGTCATTTTGATATTTTAGCTTCTATTTTACCCTTTGATAATCAGTTTTTTAACAAAAGCACTTATGTAGGCCATCCGCTTTTAGATGAGATAAAAGAATTTAAAAATAAAGAAGACATTAACAATATACTTTTAAAAAAAGATGATGAAAAAACTATAGCCTTTTTACCAGGTTCAAGGCGTAGTGAAATTAGGCGTTTGATGCCTATTTTTAAAGAACTTTCTCAAAAATTTAAGGGTGAAAAAATTCTTTGTGTTCCCCCATTTAATCTTGAAAAATTAGAAATTTATGGTGATATTAGTGAATTTAAAATAGAAAGTAACACTCCAAAAGTGCTTAAAAAAGCTGATTTTGCCTTTATTTGTAGTGGAACGGCTACTTTAGAAGCAGCTTTAGTGGGAACTCCTTTTGTTCTTGCTTATAAGGCAAAGGCTATCGATATTTTTATCGCAAAACTTTTTGTAAAATTAAAACACATAGGACTTGCAAATATTTTTTGTGATTTCGCTGGAAAAGAAGCTTTAAATCCTGAATTTTTACAAGATAAAGTCAATGTTTTAAATTTATATGAAGCTTATAATAAATATGATTATAAGGCATTTTTTGCTAAAGTTGATTTTTTAAAAGAATATTTACAATTTGGAAGTGCTAAAAATTTAGCAAAAATCCTAAGCGAAATATAAAAGGATAAATCATGCAAAAAGAACCAATGAGTCAATTTGGCTATGATAAATTAGCCGCGGAATTAAAAGATTTGAAAGATAATCAACGCCCTGCCGTTGTAATAGAAATCGATACAGCAAGAAGCCATGGAGATTTAAAAGAAAATGCGGAATACCATGCTGCAAGAGAAAAACAAGCTTTGATAGAAAGTCGTATTGCAGAGCTTAGTGACTTGCTAGCAAGAGCTCAAGTGATCGATCCTTCAAGCTATGAACATGATAGTGTGAAATTTGGTTCAAGTGTTGTGATCGTGGATTTGGATACAGAAAAAGAAAGCAAATATACTCTAGTAGGAATTTGCGAAGGAGATTTAGATAAGGGTTATATTTCCATCGCATCTCCAATAGCCAAAGCTATGCTTGGGAAAAAAGAAGGAGATGATTTTAAAGTGCGTTTGCCAAAAGGTGAGAGTGAATTTGAAATCCTTTCTATAAATTATGAGCCTTTGAAATTTTAAGGATAAAAAATTTTACTACAAAATGGAGCGATTTTAATCGCAGATGCTCATGAAAATGAACAAAGAAAGGGATTTTGGGAATTTTTACAATCCTTAAAAAAAGGTAAAATTTCCACCCCTCAACTCATACTTATGGGTGATATTTTCGATTTGCTTATAGGCGAAATCTCTGCTACACATGAATTTGCTAAACCTTACATAGAACTTTTAGAAGAATTGGCCTTAAAGATTGAAATTATCTACTTAGAAGGCAATCATGATTTTAATCTTTCTTGTTTTTTTAAAAGGGTGAAAATTTTTAACTTACAAAAGCAACCCATAAAGCTTAATTTGCATACAAATAAAGGTAATAATCTTGTTTTAAATAACGCTTTTATAAAATTAGCTCACGGGGATATTTTTTTACCACCTCTTTTACAATTTACTCTTAAAACATTAAGAAATCATTATTTGCTTATATTTTTGAATTTTTTAAATATTATTACTTGTAATTTTATTTCAAATAAAATTCTTCAAAATCAAAACAAAAAAAACCTTTTTTATCAAATAAAAGATTTTGAAAATTTAGCAAAAAAAAGATATGAAAGATATGAAAATTTAGGATTTTGGGTATGTGAAGGACACTATCATCAAAATCATCAAATCAACAAAGAAAACATTAAATATCTTAACTTAGCTAGTTTTGCATATGAGAGAAGTTTTTTTGTAGTAGAATATCAACAAGAAATCAAATTTCGAGAACAGAAATTGAGGGGTCAAAATGTTTGATGAAAATATCGTGAAAACGGGTTCAAATGAAATGGAGCTTGTCGATTTCCGTATCTTTAAGCAAGGACACGATAAAGTCTATGAAGGAATTTATGGTGTAAATGTTTCTAAGGTAAGGGAAATTATAAAAATCCCAAGCCTTACAGAACTTCCAGGTGTACCTGATTACATCGAAGGTATCTTTGATCTTCGTGGAGTGGTTATACCTGTAGTCAATCTTGCCAAATGGATGCAAATCACTGAGCCAGAAAGCACTATGCTAAAACCTAGAGTTATTATCACTGAATTTAGCAATATTCTTATTGGTTTTATAGTTCACGAAGCAAAAAGAATTCGTAGAATAAACTGGAAGGATATAGAACCAGCAACTTTTTCTACAGGATCAGGTGCTTTAGATAAAGGTAAAATCACAGGTGTAACACGCATTGAAAATGATGAAGTGTTGCTAATTTTAGATCTTGAAAGTGTTGTTGAAGATTTAGGAATTTACGCTCCAAAAACAGATATAGATTTTGGAAAAATAGAAAAATTTACTGGAACAGCACTTATACTTGATGACAGCATGACTGCTAGAAAACGCGTCAAAGAAATGATGCAACAGATGGGCTTTCAAGTTGTTGAAGCTAAGGACGGCGTAGAGGGCATAAACAAATTAGAAGAATTAAGCCAAGTTTATGGTGAAAGTTTAAATGATACTTTAAAAATTATAGTAAGCGATGTCGAAATGCCACAAATGGATGGTTTCCACTTTGCTGCACGCATTAAAGAAGATTCAAGATTTAAAGATATTCCTATAGTCTTTAACTCGTCTTTATCAAATGAATTTATGAATGAGAAAGGTGTTCAAGAAGCTGGTGGAGAAGGCTATCTTGTCAAATTTAACGCTAGCGATTTCTTCAATGAAATTGCAAAGGTTATTAAAAAACATCAATCTCAAGAACAGGGGTAAAATATGGAAGATATGCAAGAAATACTTGAAGACTTTTTGGTTGAAGCTTTTGAGCTTGTTGAGCAAATCGACCATGATTTAGTAGAGCTTGAATCAAATCCAGAAGATTTAGAATTATTAAATAGAATTTTCCGTGTTGCACATACGGTTAAAGGATCATCAAGTTTCTTAAATTTTGATGTTTTAACAAAGTTAACTCACCACATGGAAGATGTTTTAAATAAAGCAAGACATGGCGAGTTAAAAATAACTCCAGATATCATGGATGTGGTTTTAGAGTCTATTGATAGAATGAAAACTTTGCTTAATTCCATTCGTGATAATGGCAACGATACTGCTATTGGTATGGACATAGAACCAATTTGCGCAAGATTAACAGCTATTTCAGAGGGAGAGTCTCCTGTTGCGGCAACAGATTCAAATGAAAAATCTACTCCACAAGCAGAACCAGAAGCACCGAAACAAGAAATAGCTACTCCAGAACCTGAAGTAGATGTTAATCAATTAAGTGATTCTGAAGTTGAAGCTGAAATAGAAAGACTTTTAAAAGTTAGAAAAGCTGAAGATCAAGCTCGTCGCGCACAAAAGAAACAAACAACAAATGCAGCAAATAAACCGACTAACAATACAGCAAATAAACCTGCGGAAAGTGGAGAGAAAAAAGTTCCTGCTTCAGGTAGCAATGCTAGCAGTATGGATCAAACCATACGCGTGGAGGTAAAAAGATTAGATCACTTAATGAATCTAATTGGGGAGCTTGTTTTAGGTAAAAACCGTTTACTTAAAATTTACGATGATGTTGAAGAGCGTTATGAAGGAGAAAAATTCCTTGAAGAACTTAATCAGGTTGTAAGTCAATTAAGTATTATTACAACTGATGTTCAGCTTGCTGTAATGAAAACAAGAATGCAACCTATAGCAAAAGTTTTCAATAAATTCCCAAGAGTTGTTCGTGATTTGAGTCGTGAATTAGGAAAGCAAATAGAACTTGAAATTACAGGTGAAGAAACTGAACTTGATAAATCTATCGTAGAGGAAATTGGCGATCCTATCATGCATATGATTAGAAATTCATGTGACCATGGTGTTGAGGATCCAGCAACTCGTGCAGCTAATGGAAAACCTGAAAAAGGTATAGTTCAACTTAAAGCTTATAATGAAGGCAATCACATCGTTGTAGAAATTACAGATGATGGTAAAGGACTTGATCCAAATGGCTTAAAAGCAAAAGCTATAGAGAAAAATTTGATTACCGAAAGAGAAGCAGATCAAATGACAGACAAAGAAGCTTTTGCTTTGATTTTCAAACCTGGTTTTTCAACTGCGGCTAAAGTAACAAATGTTTCAGGTCGTGGTGTAGGAATGGATGTTGTTAAAACCAACATCGAAAAACTTAATGGGGTAATTGAAATTGATAGTGAGTTAGGTAAAGGAAGTTCATTTAAACTTAAAATTCCTCTTACCTTGGCAATCATTCAATCTTTACTTGTAGGAACTCAAGAGGAATTCTATGCAATTCCACTTGCAAGCGTTCTTGAAACAGTTAGAGTACCAATTGATGATATCTATACTATCGAAGGTAAAAATGTATTACGCTTAAGAGATGAAGTGCTTTCTCTTGTGAGACTTTCAGATGTATTTGGAGTTAAACAAGTCCTTGAAAGCGGTGATCAAACTTATGTCGTTGTTATAGGGGTAGCAGAAAGCAAGCTTGGTATTATAGTAGATACTCTTGTAGGACAAGAAGAAATAGTTATTAAATCTATGGGTGATTATTTACAAAATATCCAAGGTATAGCAGGAGCTACAATCCGTGGTGATGGTAGAGTGACATTAATCATCGATGTAGGTGCTATGATGGATATGGCCAAAGAAATTAAAGTTGATATTAAAGCGCAATTAGAATCAAGTGCGAAAAAACCTAAAGAACAACCGAGTGATTATAAAGTCTTAATTGTAGATGATTCTAAAATGGATAGAACTTTAATGCAAAAAGCTTTAGAACCACTAGGAGTTAGTTTAGTTGAAGCAACCAATGGTGTTGAAGCATTGAATATTATAAAATCTGGCGAACATGATATTGATGCAATGCTTATAGATATCGAAATGCCAAGAATGGATGGATACACCTTAGCTGGTGAAATTAGAAAGTATTCTAAATATCGTAACTTACCACTCATTGCAGTTACTTCAAGAACAAGTAAAACTGACCGCTTAAGAGGTGTTGAAGTGGGTATGACTGAATATATCACTAAACCTTATTCTCCAGAATACTTGGAAAATGTGGTTAGAAAAAATTTGAAACTAGGATAAGAATATGAGTAATGAAAAATTAGAGCAAATTTTGCAAAAACAGCAAACTCAGATGGCTGGTCCTGATGTCGATCAAAGAGAAGATGATATCATCCAACTTGTCGGCTTTGTAGTTGGAGATGAGGAATATGCGATTCCAATTCTTAATATACAAGAAATCATCAAACCTATAGAATATACTAGAGTTCCTAGCGTACCTGATTATGTTCTAGGGGTTTTTAATATGCGTGGTAATGTTATGCCACTCATTGATCTAGCTCAACGCTTTCATTTAGGAAGTTCTAAAATGACACCTCAAACAAGATATATTGTTTTAAGAGGTGAGACAAATGGAACTGGAGTTGGAGGAAATGCTGGTTTTGTTATAGATAGATTAACTGAAGCAATTAAAATTCACAGAAACAGAATCGATCCACCGCCTGAAACTTTAATTAAAGACAAAGGTATGATTTATGGTATAGGAAAAAGAGATGAAAATATCTTAACTATACTCAAAGTAGAAGCTTTACTTAAGCGCGAATTTTAATGATTAAACTTTGTGTTTTTGACTTTGACGCTACTTTAATGGATGGTGAAACCATCGATATTTTAGCTACAGCGCATGGCAAGGGTAATCAAACAAGCGAAATTACCCGCCATGCCATGACTGGAGAGCTTGATTTTTTCGAAAGTCTTCAAAAACGAGTAAGCCTTTTAAAAGGTATGTCTTATAAAAAAGTTTTAGAATTAAGTAGCACACTTCCACTAATGCATGGAGCATATGAACTTATCCAATATTTAAAATCTAAAAATATACAAATTGTTATTTTTAGCGGTGGTTTTCATGAAGGCATAGATCCTGCTATGCAAAAACTTGGAATTAACCTCGGTTTTGCAAATTATCTGCATCATAAAAATGACATTTTAACAGGGCTAGTTGGTGGGGAAATGATGTTTTCAAATTCAAAAGGCTTAATGCTACAACGATTAAAAAGCTTTTTAAATTTGAAAACAGATGAAGTGATGTGTGTTGGCGATGGGGCAAATGATTTGGCAATGTTTAACGAAAGTGGATTAAAGATTGCATTTTGTGCTAAAGAAATTTTACGTTCTAAAGCTGATATTTGCATAGATATAAAAGACTTAAAAGAAATAATAAAGGTAATATAATGAAAAATTTTTCTCTTTGGTGTGATTTTATAGAAAATAGTTTTTTAGATAATGAATTTTTAAATTTATTATCACATGGAATTAATGGTGCTACTTCAAATCCTGCTATTTTTAAAAATGCTATTTTAAATTCTCCAATTTATAAAGATAAAATTCTTAAATTAAAAGGAAAAAAAACAAAAGATATTTATGAAGAATTAGCAATTTCTGATATTCAAAAAGCAGCTGATAAATTAGCTCCTCTTTTTTATCAAAAAAACGATGGATTTATAAGTATTGAAATAGATCCAAGACTTCATGATAACACGACTCTTAGTTTAGGCGAAGCTAAAAGACTTTATAGTGCTATTAGCAAAGAAAATGTAATGATTAAAATTCCAGCTACAAAAGCTTCTTATGAAGTAATGTATGAACTTATGAAAAATGGTATTAGCGTCAATGCTACCTTAATTTTTTCTCTTGAACAAAGTCAAAAATGTTTTGAAGCTTTAAATGCAGGTTTAGTCGAATTTAGAAAAAACAATATAACCTTAAAAGAACAAAATACTAGAACACCACAAGCTGTTATAAGTATTTTTGTAAGTCGTTTTGATAGACTTTTAAATCCTAAAGCCAAAGAGCAAAATCGTATTGGAATTTTAAATGCAAATTTAGCTTATAACAATATCTACTCAAAAAATGAACCTAATATTCGCGCCTTGTTTGCAAGCACTGGAGTTAAAGGAGATGATCTGCCAAAAGACTATTATATCAAAGAACTTCTTTTTGAGAATTCTGTTAATACTGCTCCTCTTGATGCAATAGAGGCATTTAAAGGAAAAATGGATTTTAAAAAACCTTTAATGAATTTTGAAATTTATACAGAACTTAATCAAATCATTTCTCAAAGTGAACGAGAAAAAGCTTGCAATGATTTGTTAAGCGATGGCATAGAGCAATTTTGTATTGCTTTTGAAGATATTTTAAAAGCTCTTTAATTAACGTATTTTTATCATTTTATTCTTTGAAAGTTTTAATATTTTTGATGGGATATTTTCGAAAAATTTCTCATCAAGTATTATATCAGCAACACTTCTAGCCCATTCTTCATCAAATTCTTTTCCATGCTTATTTGCCGAAGATGAATAAAAATAGCCATTTTTACTTAAAAAATTCGCATGTTTACACTCTTTCACAACGCGAATGGCCTGATTATTTGGATAAATAAAAGTTGTTTTTTTGGAACGACGTACTAAATTTTTAAAAGATTTTGGAATTCTTGCTAAACTTTTTAACTCGCAAAATTTCGCAGAAGTGATTAAGCAAGATTGATTTTTATCTCTACCTTTTAAAGCATTAATCTCTTCTAAATTTTTACTTAAAAATCCTACCGTAGTATCTGTTTGAGCTAAATAAATCAAGATTTAAGCCACTCTTGCAAACTCTTTACATCTAAGCAAGATTTACTCTGTATAGCTTTAATCGATTTTGCACCTGCTAAAGCTGATCGTAAATTTGTAAAATAAGGTATTTTAAAACGAATGATATTTTCACGAATTTTTTTTGTATCGCCTTTAAAACTGTGACTATCGCTTGTATTGATAACTAAGTGAATTTCTCCATTTTTCAATTTATCTTCAACATTGGGGCGTCCTTCTGAAATTTTATGTACAAGCTCACACTCAAAACCACTTTCTAAAATTTCCTTGCAAGTTCCCCCGGTTGCCATAAGTTTAAAGCCAAGTTTTACATATTCTGCAGCGATTTTTTTGGTATATTTTTTATCCTTATCTTTTAAGGAGATAAATACCACGCCTTGCTCTGGAAGATGATTAAACGATGCGATTTGACTTTTTGCGTAAGAATTTGCAAAATCCTTACTTATACCCATAACTTCACCTGTTGAACGCATTTCAGGGCCTAATTCTAAATCACTTCCACTAAGTTTTGCAAATGGAAATACTGCTTCTTTTACACTCATATATTTTGGAGTTTTAGGGCGTAAAATTTTAGTATCAAAATTAACCACTTTGAAAGTATCATAAAATTTCAAAGCTTCTTTTAAATTTCCTTGCCACATCACACGCGTTGCTACTTTTGCCAAAGGGATACCCGTAGCTTTACTAACAAAAGGCACAGTACGACTAGCTCTAGGATTTACTTCTATCATATAAAGCTCATTATTATGTAAAGCAAATTGTATATTTAAAAGCCCTACAACTCCTAAATTTAAAGCAATATCTGCGGTTTTTTGTGCAATAAATTCTTGCATTTTTTCATCGATATTGCAAGGTGGTAAAGAACAAGCACTATCGCCTGAATGAATTCCTGCTTCTTCTATATGCTCCATAATTCCTGCCACATAAACATCTTTGCCATCACAAATCGCATCAACATCAATTTCTGTAGCATTGTCTAAAAACTGATCGATCAAAACAGGACTTTTATCACTCACATCTACAGCTTCTTGCATATAGAGTCTAAGTTCGGCCTCATCATTTACCACACGCATCGCACGCCCACCTAAAACATAACTTGGTCTTACAAGCACAGGATATCCTATATCACTAGCTTTAAGCACTGCTTCTTCCACACTTGTTGCAGTGGAATTTTTTGGCTGATTAATACCTAGTTTTGTAATAAATTCGGCAAATTTCTTTCTATCTTCTGCCATATCAATTACTCTTGCGCTAGTACCTATAATCTTAGCTCCAAAAGCACTCAAACGCTTAGCAAATTTCAAAGGAGTTTGTCCACCAAAATGCACAATCACTCCATCAGGTTTTTCACGCTCAATCACCGCTCTTAAATGTTCAAAATCAATAGGCTCGAAATACAAAATATCACTTGTATCATAGTCAGTCGAAACGGTTTCAGGATTACAATTATACATAATGGTTTTAATACCCATATCTTTAAGCGCAAAAGAAGCATGTACGCAAGCATAGTCAAATTCTATACCTTGTCCTATGCGATTTGGCCCCCCACCTATAATCATCACTTTTTTTTCTTTTTTATCCTTAGCATCGTTTTTACTTTGAGTGAGTTCGCTTACATTGATACTTGAATAAAGATAAGGAGTTAAAGCTTCAAATTCACCCGCACAAGTATCCACTTCACTAAATTCTGCGATGATTTTTTGCTTCATTCTCGCATAATAAATATCATTTTGGCTTAATTCTAAATTATCTTTCAAATTTACAAGCAAAGCTACCATTTTATCTGAAAAGCCCATAGTTTTTGCTTTTCTCAAAAGAGCTTTATTGTTTAAAATATCCATATCAATTTGCTCTTCAAAATCTACAATTTCTTTAATCTGTGTTAAAAACCAAGGATCTATTTTACAAAGCTCATAAAGTTCTTCTACGCTAAAACCTTCTCTAAAAGCTTGAGCAACATAAAGCAAACGCTTTTCATTGGCATTGCGAATTTTAAAAACAAGATCATTTCTATCTTCAAATTTTACTCTATCAAAACCACTCAAAGAACGCTCAAGAGAACAAAGTGCTTTTTGTATACTTTCTTTAAAAGTGCGTCCTATAGCCATTACCTCACCCACACTTTTCATAGCTGTACCTAAAGTTGTATTTGCTCCTGGAAATTTTTCAAAAGTAAAGCGAGGAATTTTTGTCACAATGTAATCAATCACAGGCTCGAAAGATGCAGGAGTTCCTGTAATGTCATTTTTAATCTCATCTAAACTAAAGCCTACTGCCAAAAGTGTCGCAACCTTTGCTATAGGATAACCCGTTGCCTTAGAAGCTAAAGCACTTGATCTTGAAACCCTTGGATTCATTTCTATAACTATCATTCTTCCATTTTTTGGGTTGATAGCAAATTGTACATTACTTCCGCCTGTATCTACGCCAATTTCACGCAAAATAGCAAAAGAAGCATTACGCATAACTTGATATTCTTTATCCGTCAAAGTTAATGCTGGAGCTATTGTAATACTATCTCCTGTATGAACTCCCATAGGATCGATATTTTCTATACTACAAACTATGATACAATTATCCGCTCTATCGCGTATAACTTCCATTTCATATTCTTTCCAACCTAACAAACTTTCTTCAATCAAAATTTCATGGATAGGCGATAAAGCTAAAGCAGTATTAGCGAGTTCTTTAAATTCGTCCATATTATAAACCACACCACTTCCAGCACCTCCTAAAGTATAAGAAGCACGGATCATCAAAGGAAAGCCGATTTCATCTACGGCTTTTAAAGCTTCATCATAATTATACGCATACATCGATTTTGGCAAATCCATGCCGATTTTTTTCATACATTCTTTAAAGACTTGACGATCTTCGCCTTTTTTAATCGCCTCAGGATTTGCGCCTAAAAATTTTACATCTCCTAAAAGTCCGCTTTCATAAACTTCCATAGCAACATTTAACGCTACTTGTCCACCCATAGTTGGCAAAATTGCATCAATTTTTTCTTTTTTAATAATACTTAAAATACTTTCTTTTGTTATGGGTTCTATATAAGTTGCATCTGCAAATTCAGGATCTGTCATGATAGTTGCAGGATTTGAGTTGATTAATACTACACGATATCCTAATTCTTTTAAAGTCTTTGCGGCTTGAGTTCCAGAATAATCAAATTCACAAGCTTGTCCTATCACAATAGGACCACTTCCTATAAGTAAAATACTTTTAATATCTGTTCGTTTTGGCATAAATTTTCCTAAGAGCATGAATTTGAGCTGATTATAACAAAAATTAGTTTTATAAACTTTGAAATTATCGATATAATTTTAAAAAATAAACACCCTGCTTTTAATCTAGGAAATAATACATAAAGAAATTTAAGATTTTTTATAAAATTCTCATTCGATTATAAAAATTTATTTGATAATTTAACAAAATTTTTAGCATTAAACAAAGTTATAATAATTAGCAAAAATATAGAAAATTTTTAAAAAGTCTAACCCTTGACTTATAAATTATCTACTACATATAAATAAGCAGGAATACTGATCTTAACATAAGGCTTTACTTCTACACTTTGATACATATCTTCATCATCAACTCTATTCACAATCCCAACAGGGACATCCGAAAAGAAAATATTATCAAGTCCGCTTGTTAAGATTTCATCTCCGACATTAATTTTCGCCCACTTTGGAATAAATTTAACCACAACCTTGCCATTTTCACCTTGAATTAAACCTGGAGCTTTGGATTTTCCTATATAAACAGAAAAAACACACTGATCATCACCTTGCAGAAGAGCCATTGTTCTGCCATCTTTATTAATAGCTATACCTGCAGTATATCCTTGATATATTAAACCACGATTTTTACCAACGGGAATTTTGCTCCAATCTAGCCATAATTTTTTATAATCACTCAATTGAACATAAGAAATAACTCTAGTTAAAGAAACTTGAGGTAAATATTTTGTAGAATTTTGATCCTCTAAAATACGATTTAATTGATTTGCAAAACTAGTTACCTTTACGGCAATGTCTTCTAATTCCTTATTTCTAGCTTTTAATTGCTGAATTTGATTTGCTTGATTAAAATGTTCTGAAATTTTTTCTTTCAAATAATCTTTAATATTATAAAAATTACCTATAACAAAGTCATTAACACGGAGAACATTTTGCTTGATAAGTCTTCCATAATAAAAAGATATAAAAACCAAAAAGGCTAAGACAAGAACATAAAAAATCTTATTCTTCATTGGTTAATTGTTGCAATAATGAAATTTCCTCTAAAGCTTTACCTGTTCCTTTTGCTACAGCTAAAAGCGGTTCATCTGCGATATAAACTGGCAAACGCACAATTTCACTTAAGTATTTATCAAGACCACGAATCAATGCTCCGCCACCTGTTAAAACTACACCATTTTCTACTATATCGCTTGCTAAATCAGGCGGCATCATTTCAAGAACCATTTTTAAAGCATCAGCAATTTCTTTCAAATACTCACGCATTGCTTCTCTTACATCTTCACTTGTAAGTTCAATACGACTTAAAAGTCCACTTACCTGATCACGTCCTTTTACCACCATAGAAAGTTCTTTTGGAAGTTGTATTGCTGAACCTATGGTGATTTTGATCTCTTCGCCTGTTCTTTCACCTATGATAAGATTGTATTTTTCTTTTACATAATTAACTATACTCATATCAAGCTTATCTCCAGCTGTACGAATAGACTTTGAAATCACAAGTCCACCCAAAGAAATCACTCCGATCTCAGTAGTTCCACCCCCTATATCTACCACCAAATTTCCTTTAGGTTCTTGTATAGGCAAACTTGCACCAATAGCCGCTGCCATAGGCTCTTCAATCAAAAATACCTCTCTTGCACCTGCGCTTAAAGCACTTTCTCTTACCGCTTTTCTTTCAACTTGAGTTAAACCATAAGGAACAGAAATGATAATTCTAGGGCGTAAAAAACTTTTTCTACGGTGTGTTTTTTCTATAAAATAGCGGATCATTTTTTCAGTCATATCAAAATCTGCAATCACGCCATCTTTCATAGGACGAATAGCTTCGATATTGCCTGGAGTTTTTCCCACCATATCTTTAGCTTCTTTACCTACGGCTAAAATTTTTGCTTTGGAACCATACCTTTCTCTTTCAACTGCCACAACAGAAGGCTCATTTATCACTATACCCTTATCTTTTATCAAAACTAGCGTATTAGCTGTTCCTAAATCAATCCCCATATCACTAGAAAAAAATCCTATAAGTTGATCTAATATCATTTCTATCCTTTTAACTTATTTTTCTTTTTATTAATAATGCTTTTGCATTGTCTTTAACAACTTCTTTAGTTATTACAATATCATAATTTTTATACTCTGGTAACTCAAACATTAAATCTACCATCATTTCTTCTATAATACTTCTAAGTCCCCTAGCCCCTGTTTTTCTCTCCAATGCAAGTTGTGCGATAGCTCTTAGAGCATCTTCTTCAAATTTTAAATTTACCCCATCAATAGCAAAAAGCTTTTGATATTGTTTAATAATGGCATTTTTAGGCTCAGTTAAAATTCTTACCATATCCTCTTCATTAAGCTCATTTAAAGATGCAATCACATGCAAACGACCTATAAGCTCAGGAATCAAACCAAAATGCACCAAATCATCAGGTTCAATTTTCTCAAGTAAAGCTTTATTTTCTTCTTTTGCATCATCAAAAAAGCCCACAACTTTATCGCCAAGTTTTCTTTTTAAGATAGTTTCCAAACCATCAAAAGCTCCACCACAAACAAATAAAATATTTGAAGTGTCAATTTGTATAAACTCTTGATTTGGATGTTTTCTTCCCCCTTTTGGTGGAATATTTACCAAACTTCCTTCGATAATCTTAAGTAAAGCTTGTTGCACACCCTCTCCACTTACATCACGAGTAATAGAACGATTTTCACTCATTCTAGCAATTTTATCAATCTCATCAATAAACACTATACCTTTTTGAGCTCTTTGCACATCTCCATCTGCAGCTTGTAAAAGACGTGTTAAAATATTTTCTACATCCTCACCTACATATCCTGCTTCAGTTAAAGAAGTCGCATCACAAATTGCTATAGGTACATCTAAAAATTTAGCTAAAGTTTGTGCCAATAAAGTTTTTCCACTTCCTGTTGGCCCAACAAGTAAAATATTTGACTTAAAAAGCTCTGTATCATCATCTTGAAGTTCGGTTTTAAAAAGTCTTTTATAATGATTGTATACTCCAACACTAAAAACTTTTTTAGCTCTATCTTGTCCTATGACATAACGATCTAAATAAGCTTTTAATTCTTTTGGAGTGATATCTTTAAATTCTGTATTATAGCTTTGTTTAGGTTCTTTAAATTCTTTTTCTTCTCCATAAATAATACTATAAGCACCTTCAACGCAATATTCACAAATAAAAGCATCATCATTTTCATTTGCTAAAATTCTTCTTTGTGGATTCTCCACTTCATTGCAAAAACTACATTTTCTAGGCATTATTTTTACCCCTATAAAAAGGAATTCCGCGCTTTGTTTCTAATATAAAATGGCACATTTTTTTAACATTTTCACTTTCTTGATTTTCAAGTAAATTTTTAGCATTTTCTTTTAAATCTCCTTGTCTAAATAAAGTTTTAAAAGCTCTGCTAAGTCTATCTACTTCATCTTTATCAAAACGACGACGAATACCTACTAAATTTAAACTTCTAATACTTGCACGATTTCCTTCTGCTAAACAAAACGGTACTATATCCTGAGAAAGTGCACTTGCTCCTGCTATCATACAACCCTCACCTACTTTGACAAATTGATGAATAGGCGTAAGCCCGCCTACAACCGTAAAATCTCCAAGCTCTACATGTCCTGCTAAAGTTGCATTATTAGCTAAAATAATATTATTACCTAAAAGACAATCATGAGCAATATGACAATAAGCCATAATAAAAGCATTATCGCCTATACGAGTAAAACCATCTCCTTTAGCTGTGCCTGAATTTATCGTTGCAAATTCTCTAATAGTTGCATTTTTTCCTATAACAACACCGCTTTTTTGCTCTTCTTTATAAGATATGTCCTGAGGAATATCGCCTACTATAGCATAAGAAAATACACGAGAATGATCACCTATAGTTGTATCTGAAAGAATTCGAGCACCTTGTTTGATGACAACATCATTACCTATTTTAGTATCTTTACCTACATAAGCATAAGCTTCTATTACAACATCGTCACCAAGTTGTGCACCCTCTTCAATCACCGCACTTGGATGAATTTTTTTCATTATTTATCCACTATCATAGCTTTAAGCTCGGCCTCTGCAACTAAATTTCCATCTACAAAAGCTTGCCCTTTAAAAATCCACATATTACCACGATTTTTAACCACGCTCATTTCATAATCAAGCCTATCTCCAGGACGCACAGGATTTCTAAATTTTGCTCTATCTATACCTGTGAAATAAACTACTTTACTTTTTGGATCCACTTTATCTTCCATACTTTCAAAAGCTAAAACTCCACCTGTTTGAGCCATACCTTCTAAAATCAAAACTCCAGGATAGATAGGATGTCCTGGAAAATGTCCCATAAAAACATGGTCGCTTATACTGATGTTTTTATATCCTCGCACCACTTCTTTGACTTTTAATTCTGTAATTTTATCTACTAGTAAAAAAGGATAACGGTGTGGTAAGATTTCTTGAATTTGCATTACATCTATCATTATTAAATTAACCTTGAAAACAATTAAAAATTTTATTATATAAAAAAATCATTAAAAATTATATTAACAAAAAAAGTTTTTCTTAATAAATTTCTTAAATTTTTATAAGCACCTCTTGATTATCATGATAAATTGCACTTTTTGCTATCACTTCATATCTTGAAGGTAAAATATTTTCAAGGATGATAATAGGGCTAAGATTATAAGTTCCAAACAATTTATTACGCCATTTAATTTCTGCTTGCACACTCAAAGGTCTTTTTAAAAAATCTTCAAAATTTTTCCATTTGTTTTTAAAAAATGCATTAAAACGCCAAAATTCAACAAAAACCATTTCATCTTTAGTGCTTCTATAAAAGCCTTCTTTTAAATTTTGTTTTAAATTTTCCTCATCCAAAGAAAATCTTGTATAAGCGTTTTTAAAATGTGAATAAAATAAAATATGAGATTTAACAGGCTTTTTATCTAATTTTATTAAAGCACTTAAAAGACGATAATTTAAAAATTTCTCTCTTAAAATTTCAAATTTTATACCCTTTTTTTCCCATAAAACTATTTTTTTATAAAGAGCTATTCTTGCTTCTATACTTGCAGGTAAAATTTGCTTATTTATAGGAGACATTAACTCATCAATAAAATTCTTATCTTGTTTTTGTTTTTTAAGCCCATAAATACAACCACAATAGTTTTGATGATAAAGCATTTCTTTTTTTGCTAAAGCAAACTGCCTTTGAGTGCCGCCATTTTTACGAAAATCAGGGGCTAAAAACTCTACTCCATAAGGCTCACATTCTTTTTGTAAAGCATTTTTTAACTGTTCTAAATCTTTTTTAGGGCTGGTTAAAAGCGTAGTAGTAAGCTTTTTTTCTCCTATTTTAGCAGCAAATTTAACACTAGATCCCATTCTTACATCAAAACAAATTTCACACCTTGCACCTTTTTCAGGCTCATTTTCATAACCACGCACAGCATTAAGCCATTTTTCATACTCATACTCGCCCTTATATAACTTAATACCAAGTTTATCACAAGATCTTTTTACATCTAAAAATCTTAGTTCGTATTCGCTTAAAGGATGAATATTTGGATCATAAAAATACCCTATGATTTTTTCATCAGGATAAGTCTTTCTAAGTTCTTCAATAAAATAATGACTATCCACACTACAACAAATATGCACTAACATTAAAGACTTTCAAGTACTTTTAAAGCATGATCTTTTACACGAACATTACTATAAATTTGAGCAATCTTACCTGTTTCATCGATAACAAAAGTAGATCGAATAAGACCTTCGTATTCTTTTCCGTAATTTTTCTTAAGCCCCAAAACTCCATAAGCTTTAGCAACTTCTTTTTCACTATCACTAAGTAAAATATGCTTTAAATCAAATTTAGAGATAAATTTTTCATGGCTTGCCACGCTATCAGGACTGATGCCGATAATCACTGCATTTTTATCACCAAATTTATAATAATTTAAACTAAAATCACAAGCTTCTGTAGTGCAACCTGGAGTATTATCTTTTGGATAAAAATACAAAATCACCTTTTTACCAATAAAATCTTTTAATGCTATTTTTACCCCATCTTGATTTAAAAGCTCAAACTGAGGCGCTTTATCTCCTATATTTAAACTCATTTATTTGCCTTTGCTTTGATAGCTTCTACACTTTCTCCGCCAAAGCCTATGTCATAATTTTCTACATCTTCTAAAACCACCACAACTCTTTCTTTACTTTTATTATATTTCGTGCTTAAAAGTTTGGTAATATCAGCTATAAGCTCTGCTTTTTGCTCCTTGCTTAAAGACGGCTTTGCTAATTTAATATTTACCAATGGCATAATTTCTCCTTTTTAACGATAATTTTTCATAATTATTTCAAAAAATACCTAATATTTTTTTTAACAAAAAACCTTAATTTAATAAAAGCTTATTGTTAGTATATTTTTGATAAAATCCCGATTTATTCTTAAAATAATATTTTTTAAGAAATAAACAACTATAAAAGGTAAAAAATGATCTCAGCAGATAAAATTTGGATGGATGGAAAATTAGTTGATTTTAAAGATGCAACTTTACACTTTTTAACCCATTCTTTGCATTATGGCAATGCTGTTTTTGAAGGAACTAGAGCCTATAAAACAGATAAAGGATTGGCAATTTTCAGACTTGAAGATCACACCAAAAGACTTTTAGAGTCTGCAAAAATTACTCTTTTAAATTGTCCTTTTTCTCAAAAAGAGCTTGAAAATGCACAAATTGAACTCTTAAAAGCAAACAAATTTAAAAGCAATGTCTATATCCGTCCTTTGATTTTCTTAGGCGATGGAGTTATGGGACTTTATCATATAAAAGCTCCTGTAAGAGTTGGGATTGCAGCTTGGGAATGGGGTGCTTACCTTGGAGAAGAAGGTTTAGAAAAAGGCATAAAAGTAAAAATTTCGTCTTTTGCAAGAAATAGTGTTAAATCATGCATGGGGAAAGCTAAAGCAAGTGCAAATTATCTTAACTCTCAAATTTCAAAATTTGAAGCTATTGAAGCAGGCTATGAAGAAGCTTTGATGCTTGATGAAGAAGGTTTTATCGCAGAAGGAACAGGAGAATGTTTCTTTATTGTAAAAGATGGGATTTTAATCACACCTCCAAATGATTTTTCTTTAAAAAGCATTACTCAAGATACAGTGCTTAAAATCGCTCATGATCTTGGTGTCACTGTGCTTCGCCAAAGAATTTCAAGAGATGAAGTTTATACTGCTGATGAAGCATTTTTTACCGGAACAGCCGCTGAAATCACACCTATTAACAATATTGATGCAAGAATAATAGGAAATGGTTTAAGAGGATCTGTAACTAAAAAACTTCAAGATGCTTATTTTGATGTAGTTTATGGACGCAATCAAAAATACGCATCTATGCTAACTTATATTTAAAAAAGGAAATAAATGCCAGCTGATTTGAATGATTATTTCAATAAAAAAAATGGAAATTCTAACAATAACGGAAACAACCGTCAAAATTTCAATTTCAAAGCACCAGAATTTAATTTTAAAGGTTTTGGAAAATTCTCTCCGTTTATTTATGGGGTGATTATTATTATCTTATTTTTAATCGTTGCAAAACCTTTTATGGTAATAAATTCTGGAGAAATGGGGATTAAATCAACAACAGGTAAATACGACCCAAATCCATTAGAACCAGGACTTCACTTTTTTTTACCTTTTGTACAAAAAATAACCATAATCGATACTAGAGTAAGACAAATCAACTATGCTTCTATAGAGGGAAGTAATGAAAATTTATCTTCAGGTTCAGGTGTTATTAATAAAAATAGTATTTCTGTACTTGACTCTCGTGGATTGCCTGTATCTATTGATGTTACAGTACAATACCGCTTAAATCCTTTGCAAGTTCCTCAAACTATAGCTACTTGGAGCTTAAATTGGGAAAATAAAATTATTGATCCAGTTGTTCGTGATGTAGTGCGAAGTGTTGTAGGAAAATACACAGCCGAAGAACTTCCTACTAATCGTAATATAATAGCCACTCAAATAGAAGAAGGTATAAGAAAAACCATAGAAGCCCAACCAAACGAACCTGTAGAACTTCGCGCTGTACAACTTAGAGAAATTATTTTACCTTCAAAAGTAAAAGAGCAAATCGAACGCGTGCAAATTGCAAAACAAGAGGCTGAAAGAACTAAATATGAAGTAGAAAGAGCTAATCAAGAAGCCTTAAAAAAAGCTGCCTTAGCTGAAGGGGAAGCAAATGCAACTATAATCAGTGCCAAAGGTAAAGCTATGGCTGTTAAGATAGAAGCAGATGCACAAGCTTATTCTAATAAAGAAATCGCAAACAGCTTAAACACTCCTTTACTAAATTTAAAGCAAATTGAAACTCAAAAAGAATTTAATGAAGCTTTAAAAGTCAATCAAGATGCTAAAATTTTCTTAACTCCAGGTGGAGCAGTACCAAACATTTGGGTTGATACCAAAGATGCTAAAAAGCAAAGTTCTGCCAACATGAACTAAAAGGATACGCAAGTGGAAAAACTAAGAGAAATCGTGCTTTTTTACACTACTCATTTATATTTAGTAGATTATATGCTGATTTTATTAGTTTTTTTTCTCTTCACTTGTGTTTTACTTCTTTGTGTATTTTTACGCCATAGACCTATAGCAGCACTTTTTATTATTGCATTTGATATTATTGTTTGTTTTTTAGTTTATATCTATGGGTATAAACTAATAGACAATGAAGTAAGAACTCGGAAAACCGCTATTACGGATCAAAAAATAATACAAAGTTCAAATGATTTAATTGTTGATTTTAACATTACAAATAATTCAAAAAATAATTTTAAAGAATGTAAAATTACAGCTAAAATTTTTGCGGATAAAATACCTAATGATAATATCATAGAAGAATATAAAAAGAAATTTATCCCTTTTAGACAAAAAAGTAGAGAAATTAAAGATCTAAAGAAAAATGCAACCCAATTTCAAAGAATTGCCTTTGAAAATTTTAACTATGAAAATAACTATACCATACGCTTAGTTTCGGAGTGTTTTTAATGCATTTTACAATTTTTCATATTATAGCTTTTATCATTTTACTTATTTGCTTTGCCTTGATTTGTATTTTAATCTTTCTAAAAGTTAAACAGAAAGAAATGGCTTTGATTTCTTATACCATAGCTACTATTTTTACCGCACTTTTGATATATTCTATTTTTCTAACAATCAATCAATTCACCACTCAAGCCGATCTTAGCAAACTAACCTACACAAGAGATCTAAGACATGAAAGTGTTATCGTAAGCGGAAAGGTTCAAAATCTTACTAAATTTGAAATCAGAAAATGCTATTTGATACTTAGCATATTAAATCAAAAAAAAGTAGGGGGAGAAATTTTCAATGATAAAAATATTCGCAATGCCAAAATGCAAAATACAAGTGTTTCTTACACTATAGAAATTATAGACAAACTTCCAGGTAATACTTATAAAGAATTTAGAGCCAGTGTTCCTTTTCCTCCAAGTTTTGATAACCCTGAATTTTATCACACTCTAAAATGTATTTGATTTAGAAAATACTTAATATTGACAATTAGAATTTCTCTATACCACATTTCATTAAATCTTAAAGAATTAAACATATATTATTTTATAGAGATAACTAGCTTTTTAGCTAGTCATCTAAGATTAAAACCTCTTCTTCTTAACATCTTCTAAGATATTATTAGCTATATCACTTACTGTACTAGAAATAATAGCTGATTCATTAGCAATTTCAACATTATCTTTAGTAGTTTGATCAATTTGTGCTACGCTATCATTGATTTGAGTAATACCTGCAGTTTGTTCTTTAATACTTTCTGCCATATCATTGATAGATTGAACAAGTAAATTAGTATTAGCTTCTATTTCAGATAAAGACTTTTGAGTTCTCTCAGCTAGTTTTCTAACTTCATCAGCCACAACAGCAAAGCCTCTACCATGTTCTCCAGCACGAGCTGCTTCAATAGCTGCATTTAAAGCTAGAAGATTAATTTGATCTGCAATATCTCCTATAATACCTGTAACATTTTTAATCTCTTCAGATTGAGTGATAACATCACTAGTTTTAACTGAAACATTTTGCATAGAAGAAGTGATCTCTTCTAAAGCTGCTGCAGTTTCTTCTAAAGATTGAGCTTGAGAATTTGAAGAAGTGGTTAAGCTTTGAACAGCAGTTTGTAATTTTCCACTTTCATTAGCTAAAGCATTAGCAAAGTCTGAACTTTGTTTTAGCATTTTAACTATTTCATCGCCTAAAGCATTAGTAGTTAATTCAACACTTCCTGAAGCATTAGAGATTTTATTTCTAAAATCTAAGCTTTTGTATTCTTCAAATATTTTATGAATAACATTCATATCAGAACCTACTCTAGCTTGTAAAACATCAAGAAGTTTATTTAGAACATTTTTAAGTTCAATAAGTTGTGGGTTTCTTGGATTAGCAGTAATTCTTGCTGTTAGATTACCACCTTCTACAACTGATACGGTTTGAACTGATTCTTTAACAGCTTGATTGTCTTGTTCTAAACCTTTTTTAGTAGCAAGGATGTTTTC
>NZ_MJXO01000003.1:0-9783 GCF_001762835.1 Campylobacter sp. BCW_6466 | reverse complement strand
GAAAACATCCTTGCTACTAAAAAAGGTTTAGAACAAGACAATCAAGCTGTTAAAGAATCAGTTCAAACCGTATCAGTTGTAGAAGGTGGTAATCTAACAGCAAGAATTACTGCTAATCCAAGAAACCCACAACTTATTGAACTTAAAAATGTTCTAAATAAACTTCTTGATGTTTTACAAGCTAGAGTAGGTTCTGATATGAATGTTATTCATAAAATATTTGAAGAATACAAAAGCTTAGATTTTAGAAATAAAATCTCTAATGCTTCAGGAAGTGTTGAATTAACTACTAATGCTTTAGGCGATGAAATAGTTAAAATGCTAAAACAAAGTTCAGACTTTGCTAATGCTTTAGCTAATGAAAGTGGAAAATTACAAACTGCTGTTCAAAGCTTAACCACTTCTTCAAATTCTCAAGCTCAATCTTTAGAAGAAACTGCAGCAGCTTTAGAAGAGATCACTTCTTCTATGCAAAATGTTTCAGTTAAAACTAGTGATGTTATCACTCAATCTGAAGAGATTAAAAATGTTACAGGTATTATAGGAGATATTGCAGATCAAATTAATCTTCTAGCTTTAAATGCAGCTATTGAAGCAGCTCGTGCTGGAGAACATGGTAGAGGCTTTGCTGTTGTGGCTGATGAAGTTAGAAAACTAGCTGAGAGAACTCAAAAGTCTTTATCTGAAATAGAAGCTAATACTAATTTACTTGTTCAATCTATCAATGATATGGCAGAAAGTATTAAAGAACAAACTGCAGGTATTACTCAAATCAATGATAGCGTAGCACAAATTGATCAAACTACTAAAGATAATGTTGAAATTGCTAATGAATCAGCTATTATTTCTAGTACAGTAAGTGATATAGCTAATAATATCTTAGAAGATGTTAAGAAGAAGAGGTTTTAATTAGTCATTCAAGCCCAAAAAAGGGCTTGAATTTTAAAAATTTATGCTATGATTTTATATATTTTATCAAGGAAAATATATGAATTTATGGGATAAAAAAGCCAAAACTTACACAAGATATCAAAACACTTTAAACACCATACAAAAGCAAACTTTTGAATATTTACAAAATTTAAAGATTTCTTTTCAAAATAAAAGCACTATAGATATAGGATGTGGAACTGGAGTTTGGACTTTACACTTAGCTAAAGAGGCTAAAGAAATTTTTGCCTTAGATAGTGCAAATGCTATGCTTGAAATTTTACAAGAAGATGCCAAAAAACTAAATCTTAACAATATAAAATGCGAAAATTTGAGCTTTGAAACTTGGATGCAAAACAATCCTAATGCTAAATTTGACCTTGCATTTTTAAGTATGTCCCCTGCTTTACAAAATGAAAAAGATTATACAAATTTCTTAAATCTAGCTAAAACAAAAATTTATCTTGGTTGGGCTGATTATAGAAAAAGTGATTTTTTAGATCCGATTTTTAAATATTTTAATACCGAATTTAAAGGTTTTTATAAAAAAGATTTAGAAAGTTATTTACTAGAAAAAAATATATTTTTTCATAAGATTGTTTTTGATGAAACACGCAAAGTTCAAAGAACGAAAGAAGAGGCTATAGAAAATGCTCTATGGCATTTAAACATGAACAAAATCACAGCTTCTAAAGAAACTGTAAGTTCTTTTGTTGAAAATGATATTATTGAAACTATAGAATCCAAAATAAAACTTTTAATTATAAATAACTTATAAAAACATTAAGCTTATACTTATTACAATTTCACCGATTATTTCAAAGGAGTTTTTAATGGTTAAAAATTTAATCATCAAATTTGGACGCTTGATTCTTGATGCAATTGCAGTGATAAGTTTTGTTGTAGCTTTGCTTTATTCTCTTTTTATGATGTTTAGCATTGGATTTTTAGCTGGTTTATTGTCGCTGATAGTCAGTTTTATTGCTTTATTTCTAAGTTTTTTTGTAATCTATCTTGCTATAGATATCAGAGATGCTCTTGTAAATAAAGCTTAAATTTTCCACTTTTAAGGTGGAAAATCAATGTTTTAATTGAAATTTCAAAATTTCTCCGGCCATATAAGGCACAACTTGATTATATTTATCTTCATAGACATTTGGCACTTGCCATTTTTTTTCTTCTAAAGTTAAAATTTTATCTTCTTTAAATTTCAAATCATAAATTTTACAAGCGTTATCGCTTAAAAATTTTTGCAAATTTTCTTCGGAGCTATTTTGCTTAAATAATTCAGCTAAAACAGGTAAAATCACTGGAGCACTAAAAACTCCAGCCGCACAACCGCAACATTCTTTAGCGTGCAATGGATGAGGCGCGCTATCACTTCCAAACATAGCCTTTTCATAGCCACTAAAAGCAAGCTCGCAAAGGGCTTCTTTATCTTCATAGCGTTTTGCAATAGGCTTGCAAAATAAATGTGGATCCATCTTACCCCCTACTACATCATCAAGCGTTATCATCAAATGATGCAAAGTAATAGTTGCGTATAAATTTTCATAATCTTTTAGCAAATCACACAAAACCTTAGTGGTAATATGCTCCATTACAATTTTTAATTTTGGAAAGTTTTTTGCTAATTTTTCATAGATTTTAGCAAAATTTGCCTCTCTATCCATGACAAAATCATTTGTTTCACCATGCACTAGCAAAGGAATATTTAAATCACTCATAGCCTCTAAAGTAGGTTTTAAATACTCTATATCAAAACTTGAAACTCCACCATTTGAATTTGTTGTAATTCCTGCTGGATAAAGCTTAATGCCAAAAATTTCATCTTTGGCAATTTGAAGAAATTTCTCATCATAATTTTTAAAAAAAAGCGTCATTAAAGGAGTGAAATTTTTATCTTTACAAACCTTAATGATACGCATTTTATAAGCTTTTAGATCTTCTAAATTGCAAAGCGGAGGGATTAAATTTGGCATAATCACAGCTGCACAAAAATCTCTTGCACTAAAAGGTGCAATAAGTTCTAGCATTTGATTATCTCTTAAATGCAAATGCATATCTAAAGGATTTTTAAGTATCATTTTTATCTCCTATATTTAGCTGATAAAATCCATTCTTAAGGCGCTTGAAAAGTTTTTTTTCTTCTAAAAATTTAAAAGTAGCAATGATAGTAGGTTTGCTTTGATGTAATTTTTCTTCAAGCTCACTGATTTTAATCATAATAAAACCATTTTCATCGGCATTTTCACATAAAAATTTTAACAATTCAAAACGCTTTTTTCCTAAAATTTCTCGTATTAAATTTTCAAATTTCATAAGTAAATGCTATATAAAATAAAACCCCAAACAAAAAGAGCTAAAAGCACACTAAAAAACACTGCCGCACTCGCACAATCTTTAGCAATTTTTGCCTTTTCATGCCATTCATTAGTAACTAAATCAACACAAGCTTCAATAGCTGAATTTAAAGCTTCTATAATTAAGATAAGTATTAAAACACTTACCAATAACAAATGTTCCAAAAAACTAACTTTTAAGAAAAAACTAAAAACTATCGCAGGGATAATAATGCAAAGTTCAATTCTAAACGCCATTTCATTTTTAAATAAAGCAAAAACCCCTTCTAAAGCATATCTTGCGTTATTTAAAAAATGATATTTAGGCTTCATGGATTTGCCTTAAGTTTAGGATTTAATAAATCATACTCTGGCTTATAAACACTTGTTTTTACATCAAAATATCCTAAAAGAGTGCTAAAAAGATTATCTTGAGAAAGTTTTAAACTTTTATGTTCTTTAGCTAAATTCATTAATTTTTCATCATTACTCCAAAAAATAGCAGGAATATGAGTTTGATAACTTGGTGCTATAGCATAAGGCATACCATGAAGATAAATATCATTTTCGCCCAAACTTTCACCATGATCTGAAAGATAAAATAAAGAACTTTCATAATCTTTTTGCTCTTTTAATAGTTTTATAATCTCACTTAAAAGATAGTCTGTGTAAAGTAAAGTATTGTCATAAGTATTGATTAAAGCCTCGCTATCACATTTTGAAAGTTCATTGGTATCACAAGTTGGAGTAAATTTTTTAAACTCATTTGGATAGCGTTTATAATAAGTTGGCCCGTGAGAACCTTGCAAATGAAGAACTATTATATTTTGATCACTTAAATGATTTAATTTTTCTTTAAAAGGAGTGAGTAAATTTTCATCCAAATCACTAGAAAGCTTTTGTTTATAAGCTAATCTATCACAAACCCCTTTACAACCACCAGAATTATTATCAAACCATGCAGCATCTACACCTGTTTTATAAAGTATATCCATGGCATTTTCTTGAAATTCTGAACTCGAATAATCTCTACGCTTGGATATAGAAAACATACAAGGTAAACTTACCGCTGTTGCTGTTCCGCATGATGAAAAATTATCAAAAAAGACTACATTATCTTTTTTGGTATAAAAATTGGTATCATTTTTAGTATATCTACCCAAAGAATAATTTGCCGCTCTAGCGGTTTCACCCACTACTAAAACTAAAAGTTTTTTAGTGTGATTATTTTCTCTATAAGCATCATTAGCTATAGTTTTAAATTCTGGTTTAGCTTTTACAAAACGAACATAATAGCGATATACGGCATAAAATTGATAAAAAGGAGTATTATACATTCTTATTTCATTATAGTTTCTAAAAAAAGGCAAGAAAGTTTTGCTTAAAGGGATTAAAACTACACTAACCACAATCAAACCTGATACTATATTGATAATTTTAATTTTTATATGGGATTTAAAACTACCATAATCAATTTTCACTTGAACAACATAAAAAGCCAACAACAAAGCCAAAACAACAAATAAGATCAATTTTAAATTTAACAAATCTTTTACTTCTTTGATATCTGTTTGAACAACATTTTGTATCATATCAGAGTCTATAAGCACTCCATAAAAACTAATAAAATAAACACTTAAAAAAGATGATATTATAAACAGTATAGAAAAAAATTTAGTAAAAAACTTTATAAAAAGTAAAGAGCAAACCACGTGAACAAGGGCAAAATAGGCCACAATAAAAACAAAAGTTATAAACCAATTTTGATTGTTTTTTTCATACACAAACTCAAATAAATTAAAATTTAATATTGCAATCATTAAAGAATTTAAGAAAGTAAACCAAAACCAAGTTAATCTAAGCATATAAATCCCACCTTCAAATTTAAGGTTTTAATTTTATTGAATTTTTTTAAATGGATTGTAGTTTTAAATCTTTTTATGTTATGATTTACACTTTTAATGACAATTTTAAGGAAAATAATGAAACTACTTTCATGGAATGTCAATGGCTTAAGAGCCATTTGTGATAAAAATGCACTTGATTGGATAGCACAAGAAAAGATTGATTTTATAGGTTTTCAGGAAATCAAAGCACATGAAGATAAATTTCCTAAAAAAATTTATGAATATCCTTTTAAACACATGTATTTTAATTCTGCCAAAAGAGCAGGATATTCTGGGGTAATGAGTCTTTGTAATTTTGATAGCGAAGTAAAAAAATGTGAATTTTTTGATGATGAAGAAGGCAGGGTTTTAGAACACCGCTTTAAAAATATCGCACTTTTTAATATCTATTTTCCAAATGGTCAAAAAGATGAAGAGCGTTTAAATTTTAAGATGAAATTTTATGCAGATTTTTTAGTGTATTTAGATAAGCTTTTAAAGGATGGGTTTGAAATTATTATTTGTGGTGATGTTAATACCGCTCATAAAGAAATCGATCTTACCCATCCAAAAGCCAATGCCAACACTTCAGGTTTTTTACCTATAGAAAGAGCTTGGATCGATGATTTATTAAAACTCGGTTTTATAGATACTTTTAGAGAAATTAATGGCGAAATCAAAGAAAAATACTCGTGGTGGAGCTATAGAATGAAAGCAAGAGAAAGAAATGTAGGCTGGAGGATCGATTATTTTTTCATTTCAAAGGGTTTAAAAGATAAACTTAAAAACGCTTTCATAAGAGATGATATTTTTGGCTCTGATCACGCACCTGTAGGCATAGAAATAGATATTTAATATCCCAAAAAATGGGATATTATTTTCTAACAAATTTTTTTGCTTTTTCCCAAAGTCTTACACCGAGCTTTTTAGCTTTTTTGGAATTTAAATCTTTGTATTTTTCACTAGCAATTTTTTCTAATTCAAAAATTTCTTGTTTAAAATGATTTAATTTTCTTTGAGTAAGTTTGTTAAAATCATTAATCTTTGGATTTCTCTTAATATCATTTAAAACTAGTATTAGCTGTTCTCTACTTTCACTCGCAAGACGTCTAAATTTAGCAAAAAGATTATCAAGTTCATGTTCTAGCAAATTCTCAACTATACTCTTACAAGGATCATTTTGCAGTTGAATCTCTTTTTTTAAAAGAGCAATAAAATCATCTTCTATACCTATTAGTTCTTTACTTTTTGAACTAACATCTTCTTCAAAATTTGCATAAGTTAATGAAGCTTTAAATTTTTCCATTGCTAAAACAATACCATCTCTTGTACCTTTAATCACACCTAAACAAAGATCTTTTGCATAAGCCATAGATTCATTAGCTATTTCAAAAGCGGTATTTAAAATAATACTTGAAATTTTTAAAATTCTTTCTTTTTCAAAATGAGCTTCACAAATAGCATTGTATACGAGATTTTTAGCTATTTCGCTACTTGTAAGTTCTATATCTTCAGCCTTTTCTAATGTGGTTAAAAAAGCACTTTCAGCGGTTTCTTTTAAAATTCCAAGCATTTCTATATCAAATAAAATAGCATCATTTAAACCATCGCTAAATTCATTACAAAAAGAATATTCTTGTAAAATATTCTCAAAATCAAAAAAATTATCACTGATTTGATTTTTAATCAAATTCTTTTGATTTTCAATCTGTTTGTTTAATAATTCAGCTTCGCTAATATACTCATAAAGCGAATTTTGAGCATCTGCAACACTTGCTTTTACTAGAGCCTTAATAACCTTTGAAACATTTTCATCGTCACAAAAATCAAGTTTTTTTAAAATAGTTAAAAATTCAACCAAAAGAGAATTTAAAACTTTTTTTGTTTCATGAGGATTATGTGAAATTTGCTTATATGCAAGATTAAAACTCAAGTCTTCAAGCAAATCTCTTGCTTCATCTTTACCAAGATTTGATAAAGAATTTTCAAAAATAATTAAAGTATTTTTCATTTTTCCTTCTTTCTTAAAGTACAAATTTTGCTTTAGCTTTTAATTTATCAAATATATCCAAACGATCTTTTTTGCTATCAACATAAACATTTAATAAATAACTTTGATATTTTCCGCTCGCACTTGAATTCGAATGTTCAAATTTATATTCTCTTTGACCTAAAATTTCTTGAAAAATTTCACTTGCCCTAACATGCACCTCAAAAATTACCTTATAGTCCCAAAAAGTAGGATAATTGATCTGAGGTTCTTTTTTAAGATCGCACAAATTTACCACTTTTGCCTCCTTCTTTGCTTTCAAGCACTATATCCGTAATCCTCATTGATTTATCTATAGCCTTGATCATATCATATATAGTTAAAAGTCCTATACTAACCCCACTTAAAGCTTCCATTTCAACACCTGTTTTACCTTCACACTTAACTGTTACAATAAGCTTAAATGCACATTCTTTAACAAATTCCACAATATCAGTTTCGACTTTAGAAAGCATCAAAGGATGGCACATAGGAATAATTTCACTTGTTTTTTTAGCCCCCATTATAGCCGCAACAATAGCTGTTTGAAGAACAGGACCTTTTTTTGCGGTATTGTTTTTAATTACATCAAAAGCTTCTTGACTCATATATATCATACCGCTAGCTGTGGCTATTCTTGAAGTAATATTTTTATCGCTTACATCTACCATTTTAGGATGATTGTTTTCATCTAAATGACTTAATTTCATAAATTCACCTTTTAAAAAATTATAAAAATTATAGCAAAACCAAACAAATTTAAGATAAAATAAGCTTTGTATTTTTATTTAAGGAGAAAACAATGGCTTATGAAGATGAAGAAGATTTAAATTATGATGATTATGAAAACGAAGATGAAGAATATCCACAAAATCACCATAAAAATTATAATTACGATGATGATGATTATGAATACGATGATGATAACAATGATGATGATTTTTATGAGATGGATTAAAATACAAAATTTTCATCTTTAAATTACAAGCAATGTCTTTACAGGGCTTGTAATTTATATCTTAATAATACCCAACGCACATACTCTCAGTGATTTTAATACGCTTTTCAAAAGGAGCTGGACTAAAAAAATGGCATTTTTCTATATAAATATGCTGATGATAATTTAGCCCTAAAAAATCATAAAATTTTTTTAGATTAACAAATTTAATCCCACAAATCTCCTTAAGCTCTAAAAGTTTATAAATAGAAGAATTATTTTTTTCCACTAAATGAGATGGGGCTAATCCAGTAAAAGAACAAAAAGCACTTGCCAATACAAAACCATTTAAACCGCTACATTGCCTTAAAGCTTGCTGATGTTTTTCTAAAATGCAATTCCTATGCAAAAATATAATTCTTGTTCCTTGATATCTACCTATTTCTACATTTTTCCAAAATTTATAAGCATTTTTTGAAATTCCAGCAAAACGATGAAATTCAGCGTTTAAAATATAGTGATCTAAAAATTCATTAGGAGGTAAGATTAAGCTTTTCATCACTACAATTTAGAGCCCTAAAAGAACTCTTTAATCTTCTTTGTTTAAATTTTCCTTAGCTTTGCTAGGAAGCTTAGATAAAAGATTATTTAAATCAAAATTAATTCCTTGAGTTTTTGCCTCTTCAAGTAAAGCAACTGCAGCTTTTGCGTTAAATGGAGAAGAGCCATCATGCGGAGCAAAAAGATGATCTGTTATTGCTAGAGCATAAGCGGATTTTTTCACTTCTTCGCGAGCAGCGTGAGGAGTGCGAACAAAACATATACTTTCAATCAAAACATCATCAAAATTCCAACGATGCAACAAAAATCCTAAGAAAGAAATATGATCTACACCTAAAAATTCATTCTCCGCTAAAGCAATATTTTCAATTTTAGTTTCATTTAAAAAAGTTAAAAATTCTTTCTCTCTGTGATTTTGTATAAGAAAATTTGAAAAAATAACAATGCCAAGTCTTAAAAGCATTGCACAAGGAACTAAGAGATGAGAAAGTTTTTTATCTTCATCATTAAGCCAATTTGTGATAAAAGTTGCCTCTTCGTTGCAATTTCTTAAAAAAACTTGAGTATCCAAACCATATGGTGAAACATCTATTTTAAAACTATCTTTAATGGAATCAGCCGTAACTATATTGATGATATTACCAACGCCTAATAAAGTAATCACTTGATTTATAGTTGTAATTTCTCTTGTAAAACCATAATAAGGAGAATTCGCAAGTTGCAAAAGCTTAGCCGTCATCAACGGATCGCTTGAAATGATTTCAGCAACTTTCATGGTTTCTATATTTGAATTAGCCTCGTTTACATATTTTCTTAATTTACTCACAGTATCAGGCAAAGGTGGCAAAACTTCGACGCTTTTTAATAAAAGCTCGTTCATATCTCCGATCATATTAATACATCCTTATTTAATATTCAATGTTCTTCATAGATTTACAATTATATCTAAAAATTAATTTACTTATTGCACAAAGTGAATACATTTAACACTTGATTAAGCATAGCTAATTTATAGATAAAATATCTAAAAAATACAAAATCAAAAATTTTAAATTTTATCTAGAATATAAAAACTAAAGATGATAATTTTAAATAAAA
>NZ_MJXO01000002.1:0-13150 GCF_001762835.1 Campylobacter sp. BCW_6466 | reverse complement strand
CAAAATACCCTAGAATCTTATTATACTTTAGGAAGTTCATTTAACTTACACATATTCCTAAATTGCCAATAACTAGGCTCTAAATAATAAGAATAAGGAGTATAATAAAAGATAATTAAGCCTATACTTCCAAGAAAGACTAAAAACTTTGAAACGCTTTTTGTAGATTTAAAGATGATTTTATAAATAAATTTTAATATAAGATAAGAAAGAATAGTAGAAATTATAATAAGAAGTAATATATATGTCATGGGTTATCTCCTTAGATTCTCTATTTTATTAAAATTAAGATGTAATTTTGTGGTTTGATAAAGATTAGCTCGCTAGCATCCAAACATAGAAGACAAAAATTGCTCATTAAGATAAATGATTTCATGTATGAATAAATAGTATTATAATTTAGAAAGTAGTTTTGTAATTAAAACCAAGAAAACAAAATATATTTTTAAGATACAATCCCAACTATAATTACGCATTTTAGTCAGGATTATTTAAGATAAATTATAATTAAGCTTTACCTTCTCTCCAATCATCACTTCCGCTAGTTCCAGCAGCAGTATGTTCCCAAACTACTTTTCTATAACTCATTGAAACTTTTAAAAGCTCGGTTTTATCATGATTACTTGACTCTTGTGCATTTGGCATTATTAATTCGATATTTGTAATAATTGCATCTTCCAATTTTGTAGTAAAAAAATGTTCAGATCCGCCACTTGCTGCAGTTCTAAACCAATGAACTTCGACTGTTGGAAGTCTTTCTCCTTTGGTAAGTGCATTATATAACAAAGGCACGGACTTATTCAATGAGCAAGTAAAAGAAAAGGGCTTATGAACTCTTTGTCCAGAAGGTTGCCCACTTTGCTGATCAACGGGTACAGTTACGATATGAGATACCTCTTGCGCCATGATTTCATCTTCATGACCTGATTTATATCTATTGCCAATACTCGCTTCAGTAGATGCACCACTTGAAATCAAACCTTGTGTGGAACCTTCAATTCTTATAAACGCTGGTTCAGCCATAAAAAGAACCTCCTTTAATTTTTTTTAACATTCAAAATTGTATCATTTTAATCTTAATCTATATAAATTTTTGTAAAATATTTGTATATTGATATTAATATTTATTTGTTTTTACTTTAAATAAGGAATAACGATGTTTAAAAAAATATTTGATTTTATAAAATCAAGATTATTTATAACTGCTTTTTTACTTTGTTGTATTTTTCTTTTTAGTGTTTTATTTTGGTTTTGGGGTCCTTTAATAGCTTTTAACGACATATATATTTTTAGTAGTTCATTTTTAAGATTTAGTATTATTTTGATAATTTGGCTTATTGTTTTTTTATTTTTTTTATTAAAGCCTATTATAAATTTTATATCTTCTTTAAAAAGTGAAAAAAGATTAAAATTTAAAGACCTAAAAAAAGAAGCTGATGAGTTTATTTACAAATCTAAAAGAAACTTCTTTTTATCTCTTAAAGATGCCAAAGAAACATGGAAGAATGATTTAAAAACAAAAAATTTACCCTTAATTATCATCATAGGAAATGAAGGGGCTGGAAAAAGCACTTTTATCAATTATTCTAACATCGAATATCCACTTAGCGATAGTTTAGAGTCTTATAAAAAATTCCATAAGTCTACTAGAAATTTTGCACTTTATGTATCAAAAAAAGGTGCTTTGTTAGATACAGAAGGAAACTACTTCTCGCAAGAAGAATTTTTTAAACCTGCAAGTAGCGACGAAATACCCGAAGATGATATAGATAAAAATAGAGATTTTTTAATTAAAAAAAATATATGGAAAAAATTCCTTACTTTTCTCAATAAAAATTTTTTTCATAGCAAACTAAATGGAATTATTTTAGTTGTTGACACTATAATTTTCTTAAATAATCCTAAGGAGTATTCCAAAAATCTTATTAGATATCTAACAAAAAGAGTAAATGAATGTGAAAAAACTTTGAATTTAAAGTTGCCCATCTATATAGTTTTTTCAAAACTTGACTTGATGGAAGGCATGAAAGAGTATTTTGATATTTTCGATAAAAAAATTTCAGATAAAATTTTAGGATTATCTTTTGATAAAATCTTAAGTGAAGAATTTTTAAATAATGAATTTAAAGAATTAAGTGATTCATTATTATGCTCTTTAATGAGTAAAAACTCCCATATTTATAATATAGAAAATAAAAATAAAAGCTACTTATTTTTAAAACAACTTGATAATTTATTTGCATTAGCAAAGACTTTTATTTTGGAAGTACAAGAAGAAAATAAGCTTAAAAATAATTCTTATCTTAGAGGAGTTTATTTTGTTAGCGCCTATCAAGAAAATATTCCTAGAAATTTCTTACTCGATGCCATATGTGAGAAATATAACTGCAAAAAAGTATTATCAAAATCCAATATTATACATAATAAACAAAGCTATTTTGTTAAATCACTGCTCGAAGATTTAATTTTTACAGATTATTCTTTAAGCGCTATGAAATCTTATTCTAAAAAATTATCTTTTTTAATTATAATTTTAATCATAAGCTTTGGAACATATGCTATATCTTCTTATTTTATAAGTAAAAACAATAAAGAATTCGAAAAAAGCCAAAATACCTTAAGATCTTTACAATTGCTTCTTAAAGATCAAGATTATCAAAATTTAAATATTAAACAAAAAGCTGACTTCTTAATTGAATTGAGAAATATTTTAAATACTTATCCTGAACTTTGGCAAGATAATAATATATTTCAATATTTAAATCTAAATCTCTCATACAAAGGATTTAAAGAAGCTAAACAACTTTATTATAAACTGAATGAAGATGTGTTAAAAAATACTTTATTAAAAGAAATGGAATATACTTTACTTACCGATACAAATAAAGAAAATTTAATCAAAACATTATATATGTATAGATCTTTGTTTGAACAAAAATATTTTAATAAAGAAATACTAAAAATTTGGATTAACGAGAATTGGAATACTTTAAGTAAGTATTCAATCTCTAAAGATGACTTTCTAGAAGGGGTGGATGAGCTTAAACAATTTAATCTTAAATCTTTTACAGAAGATGAAAACAGTATACATACAGGAAAAAGAAAACTTGAGAGTATAAGTAGAACTCAAAGAATTTACATTCTTCTTAATTTTTTAAATAGCGATAAACCTAAAGAAAAATATCTTATAAAAGAGGATTTAGGTTTTGCTGCAAATAGTGTATTTTCAAATAATTCTCAAATAACTTCTATAGATAAAATATATACAAAAGTTGGTATGATGGACTTTTTAAATGATTTAAATCAACAAGTTGACACCGCAATCAATATTGAATCTTGGATGCTAGATAACAATTTTAAAGAAAATAAAAACACTTTGACTATGGGTATTTTAAAATTATACTTAAGTGAATACCAAAATGCTTGGCAAAATCTACTCGCTTCATTGCAACCTGTTAGGTATAATACCAAAGAGGCAATGCTTAATGAGCTTAATATCTTATCAAAAAAAGAAAACCCTTTATATTCTTTGTTAAAAATTGTTAGTTCTAATACAAATTTAAATGATGCAGTTTTACTAACTCAAGCCTACAATTTAGGATTAAATGCTGGGGAAATTAGATCAAATTTTATTGGGGTAAGCAATGCTTTCACACAATATCATAAGCTAGTAAACAAAAATACACTTTTGAGTGTTGGTAATATAGAAGTGGGCAAAGGCACTGATGATGAAAAAATATTAGATATTCTTAATACAAGTATTACAAATATGTCCAATAAAATTATAGATTTTAGTTCTAATAATAACCAAAGCGCTGAAGAAAAAATTTCATATGCTCTTGGAGGCAATAAAGATGCCAATGATCCTTTTGCTGTATTTCAAATGAACATAAAAAAATTACCTAATGATTTAGAGAGATATTATAGTCAGCTTTCTAATTATTCGTGGAATTTTATAGAAAATCATGGTATTTCTTTATTTAATACCGCTTGGATTAATGAAGTGTATAATCCATTTGTTAATGATATTGCACCATATTATCCTTTTAATGATGAGAGTGTAGCAGATCTTAGTATGGATAGTTTTAAAACATTTTTTGGAAGAAATGGGACATTAAATAGTTTTTATAAAAAATACTTGAACAATGTTTTGGTAAAAAGAAAAAATAACTATTCTGTCAATTCTCAATTTGCTTCAAAATTAAATTTCTCTAAAGAATTTTTAGATTTTATCACCAATGCAGGCAATCTCTCTAGTCTCATACTAAATGGTAATGATAATATAAAAGTTAATTTTACTATTCAAAGCCTTGATTTAAGTGCGGATTTTTCCTTTATAAAGCTTGGCTATGATAATAAAAATATCCAATACGATCATACTCTTAATCAAACCCTACAAATTGTAGCAGAAAAATTCAATAATGGAACAAGTTTAAATTTTACAGCCTATAACTACTCTAATCCTAATTTAAATTATACAAAATCATATAAAGGAGAATGGGCATGGTATAAGTTTATAAAAGATAATAAAAGTAATTCTATATACAGCATTATATTTAACAATAATAAAAACTTATATTTTGACTTTGAAATTATTAACGGTGCTAGTGAATTAAATAATATAGTTTATATTTTAAACAATCTTAAAATAGTAGAAAATATTACAGGGGTAAATAAACAATGATAGAAAAAGAAGAGATAGGAATTGCTATTGAGAATTATGACGAATGTATTAGTGGTTCTAAAACATTTGTATTTAACACAAAGGGTGGAACTATAGGAAGCGGTGATGATTGCACTTTTCGTATTCAAGATAAACTAGAACAAATCAAAAATACCCATGCCATAGTATCTTATGAAGAAGGATCTTTTACAATTGCGGCTTTTGAAGATTCTGACATTTATTATAATAAGTCCTTTTCTAGAATGCCAAGTGGCTATGAAATAATAATCAGCATAGGCGATATTTTTAAAATCGGTAATTTAGAATTTAGATTTGTGGATGCAAAAAGCATTGAAGCAAGCATTAAAGAAAATAAAAAATACTTAGAAGATATTGAAAAACGCAATCATTTTGATGAAATTGAAATTAAACCTAGAGGAAAAACAAGTATAAATTTTGACAAAAACAAAGAGTTAAAAGAGATTTTAGAAAATAATGATTATAAATTTATCGAAGAAGAAAAGGCAGATGATAGCTTTTTAAAAGAAATAATTCAAAAAAATCCAAATTCATTAGAATATGAAAATGTTTTAAAAAGTTTGGTAAAAAATTTAAAAGATATTAAAACAAAACAACAAAGCTCTAAATTAAATAAAGATTATTCTTCTATTAGTATCAAAGATTTTGAAAGTATTATTAATAATATACCCTTAATCAAATCCACAAGATTGATCAATATTTTAGCCCTTAGCCTAATCGCAAAAGAATTATATACTCCAATATTTGAAGAAATGGAAGAAAATATGTTTATTAAATATATTGAAGCTGCCATACAAAACAATATCAAAGAAGATAAGATTCTTTTTGAAAATCTTACCATCAAAGCATTGGAAAAGTATATTAAAGATTTTGAGTGATTTTCACTCTTTGATATTATGCTCTTTAGCATAAGCTCTTATCTTAGCTCGAAGTTCTTGCGGAAAATTATATCTATAAATAGCAGGAATTCTTGGATCAAGGAGTCTATCAAGCTTATGTCTTTTATAAATAATTTCTAGTCTTTCAGGGCTATAGTATCTTGGAGCATTAGGATAGCCTTGAGGAGGAGTAAGGGCTGCTAATTTGGCGCTTAATACTAGGGTATCTCTATCTAAAGCAGCTTGTTGTTCACTCCACTCATTTGGAGTATCTACATCAAATCTAGTTGCCATTCCATTTTTATATCCATCCATATAATGATCAAATTCTTTCCTGCTTTCAGAAGTAGAATCCACATCTCTTGGATCTTTTAATTTACCTTTTTCAATATCATCATATAAAGCCCAAATGATCCTGCCTTCTTCATCAAGAGCAAATTTATATCGATTTAAATCAATCACCCAATCTACTCCCATAATCTCATCTATAAAAGGAAGCATGCCAAATTCATCAGGCTGTATAGTTTTAGCTAAATCTTTTACTAATTTAGCCCTTAAAGGATTTTTATGTATCCCTACCATACCTATACCTATTTCTAAAAGATTATCAGCATAATTATAAATTCCTCTTTTTATACCTAATTCTTCATATCCTCCACCTGTGAGTTGAATATATAAAATAAAACATTGTATCATTCTGGCATTAAAGCCATGATTTTTAGAACGCACAAAATATTCAGGTTTTCCTAGTATTCCTGCTGCTATACCCCATTCTTGTCTAAAAAGAGAAGATTTTAAGGTTTCTTTATTATTGTTAACTTCATCATAAATATAGGCGTATTCTTCATTGATTAAATATCCTTTTTCATCTACATTAGCATAAGCATCATAGGGTATATCTATAACAGTGCTTCTTATACCACTTCTTATAATTAGATATTTATATCTTTCTCTTTTAGTTTTTAAAGATTTATAATAAGCTTTTTCTGCTTTAGTCCAAGGAGCTATGCTTCCTTTGATAGGATCTTTTAAATATATACTTTGCCAATCTTTAAATTCAACTAGAGTGGATTTTTGTCCTGTATAAAAGTTAGGATCTAGGTATTGGGGTTTATAGTCTTTGTAGGGGGAGTTTCGTTTAATGTTGTGTGCTTCAAACAAAGCTTTGGAATATTCTTCGGTATAGTTGCCTGTGGGCTTAACATTTTCTTTAAAGAGTATTTTATTGGTATCTTTTTCCACATCTAATGCTAATCCATTGGGTGTATAAATCTTATAAGTATCGCTCATTATTTATCCTTTCTTAATTTATCCCATATATAAACCATCTTCTATGATTATAGTAGTAGCTAATCTGCCTATGAAATTAGGCGGTAATTTTTGGGATTGTTTGTTTTTAGTTGCACTTTCTATATCCTCCTCGTTTCCTTCTTCATTGTCTTTGTTTTTCAAGCTTTCTTTATTTCCATTTATCCCCATATACATAGCTTTAAGATTGTTTTGTCCTATGATATTGAGTTTTTCTAATAATCTTCTAGCCTTATTTTTATCTTCTATATATCTTCCTGTTTTATCTTTACTTGTATTGTAAATTCCATTAGCAAAATCTTGTAAAATTTGTAAAGCTTCATTGTAAGCATGAATGGCTGTTAAATTGATTTCATCATTAACTTCTTTATAATACTTTTCTAATGCAGTATTTTTTAGGATATAAATTTCAGATTTAATGAGTTCTATACTATTTAAACTTTGATTAAAAAAAGTATAATCATCTCTTTCTTGTATAGTTTCATTTTCATCTTTTGTTATCCTTAAAGCGGATCTTTTCTCATCAATAATCAAATAAGATAAAAGTCTTTTTAAAAGAAATTCTTTATTTTCTTCAAGCTTTTGATCTATTTCATAATGAAAGGAAAAATGAGTGTCAAAAACTCCTGTGAAAAGATCTATGCCATAAAAAATTTTCTTTAAATCAAAGCTAATGAATTTCGAATTGATTGCAAAAGGATAAGTTACAAAATGATCTCTTATAACCGCTAAAGGAGAATCATCTTTAAAGGTGTAAAGCTGATAAACAATGCTTTCATATTGTTCTTGTAGGGCTTTAAAATTTGTTGGAAAGAGATAATTTAAAAAAATACCCACAAATTCTCCAGTCACAATAGAAGCAAGGTCAAGTTTATTTAGCTTAGCATAAGTATAAATAGTATATTTTTGAGTTTGTATATCTATGCTATGCATAAGAGCAATTTTAGATATATTGCTTTCTTGATTAGAGTATATAAATAATTGTTTCATATATTTATCACTCCAATAAATCTTAATTTGTTTTTCATTAAAGTATTCTTTTATCTTTGTGATAAATAGATTTAAACCGGATGTATTTTTTTGTATTATTAAATTGGATTTTATCTCTTGTGCTAAAATCATTTGGATTTTAGTATGAATTAATTCTTTTTCTATTTGTTGCAAGCGTGCTTTTATTATTAAATTAGATTTTATGTGTATATGATATATACTATTCTTTTTTGGAGGTGCAAAAATACCAAGCTGTTCTTTAAAAAATTCTTTAAATCCTTCTTTGTTTATTTTAATACAAGCTTGAATAACATATTCTATTGTTTTTAAAAAATTAAAATCCCACAACATTTGAGCTGTAAAGCTGATAAAAGGACTAGCACTTAATAAAATTTTTAACATCGCATAAGTAAATATTTCAGTTGTTTTTTGTTCTTTTGCCTTATTTAAATATTCTTTTCCATACATCTGTTCCAAAAGCTTTGATAAATCTGATATTTGTTTCTCTATATCCATCCATGCAACAAAAGCTCGTTGCGTTTCTTCGTCTAAATTCATAAATTCTTTAATGTATTTTTGTTCATCTAAATGATACATTTGCTTTAATTTGATTATTTTTTTATCTAATGTATTTGTTGTATCTAAATCTTTTGATAATTCATTAAAAAAATCATCTATAGTTATCGAATTATCATTTTCCACAAAAGAATAATCTTTTTTGTCAAGTATTTTTAATAATTGCGATACAACTTCATATGCTGTAATATTTGTTGGCTCATTATTTACATATATTGGACATTCATCTGTCCATAAAACATAAGTTTCCTCTAAGTATTTTATATATACAAAATTACTGCCTCCATATTTTTTCAAATCCAAATCGATATTTGGAAAAATAAGCTTAGCTTGATACAAGACAAATGAAATAAATAAACATTCCATTAAAGAATAGTTCCCAAATGAAGATTTATCCGATTTTTCAAAAAACTCTTTTTTCAAAAAAGTTAAATATTGATGAGCTATCTTCTTTTCTTTTTCTATGATGGATTCTTTGGCTTCGTTTTGTTTAAAGAATTTTTTGATATAAAAATAAGGAAGCCATTTTTTATCATTTATTTTTTTATTGTAGTCAATATAAGCTAAAATGTTTATTCGTTCGCAATGTCGTAAATTTTCCGTCTTTTTTACTATTTCTATCATTGGCTCATTTTCTGATATTGCTAATTTTTCTTTAGCTGTTTTTGCGAATTCTGGTAGCTTCTGCGGTGTAGCAACAAAATTTGTTAAATATTTATAAACCTTTTGCATATCTTCATAAGCTTTTTTACTATTCTCATAAGCTTCTTTGGATATTTTCACAAAAGGGCTTAATTGTAAAATATAAGGTTCATTTTCATCTTGTGGCATTTCTATGCTATATTCGCTATAATCTCTTGTGCTGTCATAAGTTTTTTTTGAAGTATCAATATTTTTTTTAATTCTTCTGTATTTATCTTGTATATTATAGTTGGCGATTTCTTGAGTTAAACTTTCACTAAGTCCTGCATTGTATTTATTGGGGATATTTGAAATAATCAAATAATTTTTACTCATTTTAGTTGTATTTAAATCTATTTGTGCATTTTGATTTTTTTGTGCGAAAAATTCAGCTAGTTTACTTGAGTTAAAATTTGGACTTTCTATATAGGAAAAATAAATAAATTGTTTAATATCTTCTTGCAAATTCTTTAAAATAGCATTGTTTTTTAAATACAAATTAGATAATTTTTGCGTTGAAATGAAAGCGAGTAAATTGCTCGATTTTGAATCATTGGGTGTATTTTTATATCCCTTGTCTTTTTGTTCTGGGTTTAAAAAGATTTCACTAAAAATATTTTCAATGCTTTTTATTTCTTCGCTTAAAGTGATTTTATAAGCCAAATTCGAAGCGATATTGCTTTCATCACTTCCAAGATATAATCCAAAACCACTTAAATCAATAATTTCTTTTTTATTAATAATTAAAACACAAGATAACAAGCGAGAATTAATATAATGAATAAACATAGCACATCTAGTGGCTAAAAATGCGGCTAAAGGCGTTAAAAGTGTGCCATAATCTCTTTGAGCAAATTCATAATACTCGCTTGCAGAACCCATTAAAGAAAATAAACCAGCAGCCAAAATAGCTAATCCTGTCCCACCTGTAAGAACAGCTACCACTGTGGCTATTGCAACACCCGCTATAGCACTTAGTATGATTTTAATTTTTTCATATTCTTTTTCTTCGGCAAGTTTTTTAATGTGTTCTAACAACTCATTGATAAATTTTTCATAAGTATTTTTTAAAGTGGGACTTATGCTATTTTTGAAAAAATCCGATTCTATGACATTTCCAATCTTTTCTAAAACTTTTTTCTTAAAATCATCAAATTTATCACTGCTTATATCATCAGGATCAATGTTTTCGATTAACTCGTCTAAGGTTGTTATATCTTCAGAATCTTTAGCTAGTTCTTTTAAAGTATTGATAAATTCGATACAAAGATTATTTTTATCTGTATGATAAAAAAGATTAAAATCTTTACCTTGTTTCTTGTCTTGAATTTCTTCTTCTAAGTCTTCTAAATAAACTTTAGTGCAAATTTCACTGCTTGATAAATCTTTTAAATTTACATTTTGTCCAGCATCAAGCTCATTAAGGGTATGGATATTTATTTCTATATTATTGTGATTATCACAAGTTTGTTTTAAAATTTCTAGTATTTCCATAGTCAATATTTGATTTTTAGATAGCATTTTTCTTTGATGAAAATCAATATTTTTTAATATAGCGTGTAAAATAGAAAAATTAGGATAAACAAAATCAATCTGTTTAACTTCTTTATTGTTGATTGTTAAATTTTTAATAGTTTGAATTAACTCTGTTTTAGAACTTATAAACATAAAAGATTCCTTATATAAAGCATTATTATATCATTTTTTATTTGCTAATATTTTTTGTCTCTCTATTAATCTCTCCTATCCACCTAAGCACATTGCCCTTATCATCAATCTCAACTTCTAAATCTTTGTATTTGTTGTAAAATTTAGGAGCTAAGATTTCATTAATTAGGATTTTTATAACTTTAAAAACTTCTTGTAATTCTTATTGCATCTTTTTAACTTTTTACATATTCTAGGTATTTGTTGTTGCTTGTTGCCTTTGTTGCGTCTATTTTTCACATAATTTCAGACGATATTCTTGTATAATCTGCTTGTTTTTAGAAATATATAAAAAATTATTAAAAATATTGTATTCATAAATACCATTTTTAAAAACATATCCTTTAAAATTCATATTTACATCACTAATAGACTTACCGTTTAGGACAATATATTTTCCATTATTTTTATTGACACCCACATATACAACTTTATCACAAGTTATATTACCCTCTGGACATAGATTTAAAATTTTTATCCAAAACTTTTCATTTTCATAGGTACATTGCTCTAGTGGAGTAAAATCCTCTTGCGCTAATAAATAAGTACTAAAAAATAAAAACAATAATATATTTTTAAAAATTACCATTTTTCATAACCTCCTTGAATGTAAAGCTTATATTCAGCATTTCTCCTATTAATTAGTCCTTGCATTACTTTATTTTGACTTTTGTTCTACGCCATCCAAGCTTCCTTTAATGTTTTGTAGCCTGTTTTCTCTCCATTGATGATTTTAACAACAGAAGAATTTTTAAAATTATCAATCCCTATATTAAAACATAATATAACCAAGGCATCAAATTCATTCTGTGCTAAGGAAGAGTTTATTGAATTTTTTACAGCATTTTCAAAGGGTAACAAATCGCTTTTAAACAATTTATCCGCTTCTTGTAAAGTAATACCATTTTTATACAAATCCCATTCATTTTGCCCTATAAGATGTCCATATCCAATAGTTGCACCTTTAACATATGAAGTAATTTCTTTTCCATTTTGATCATTATAAGGTTTGAGTCTTAGCTTCTCTATATTTTTTAAAAGATTTTGACCATCATTGCTTAGATGAGTGATTTTTTCTTGAGTATTGTTTTCACTAACCCCATTTACCACCACAAATTTACAAACATAAAGCTCTTGTTTTCTATCTTCATCTTCTAAGATTTCATCTAGTCCTTGTGCGATTTGAAGTTTTAAATTTTGCATTTTTGCAGGAGCTAAAAAACTAAAATGATATTCGTTTAATTCTTTATTATCTTCTAAAGCATTTTTGATGATTTTATCATACTCATGTAGCTGTGTAAAATACCCTACTCCTAAATCTTTATTTTCAAATTCCTTATAAGCACTTTTATAAACTTTAGCAATGTTTTTTGGGATAATAAAATAAAGTTTGATTAAATTAGTATCAAAGCTAAGATTTAATTCTTTAAATTCATAATCTTTACTAAAGTCTTGTTTGAATTGATTAAGAATATTTATATCCTCTATATCTTTTAAATCTTTTAAATCTATATTAAATTCATTTAAAGCCTTATCTTGTTCTTTTTTTTCATTATTGATTAAAAGATTATAGATAGGTAAATTATCTTTTTGAAATCTATCACTTTTATAATGAAGTCTTATTATAGGTTCTTTTAACTCTATTTGATTTTTACTTTGTTCTCCTAAGCCCTCTTTAGGATCAAAGCTGTGATCAAATTTAAACTTAGTAGGAGTAAAGCTTACTTTTAAAGCAAAGCCTTTATCTGTTTTACAAGCTGAGATGAGTTCTTGTAAGATTACATATTCATTATTGACTTTCTTTTGAGATAAGGATCCTTTTACATTAACAACTTTAGTACAAGGAACACTTACACCTGCTATAGTATTAGGACAAGCTACTATACTAGAGTTTAATAAATCACTTTCTAGCATTATAGGCACACCATCATCTTTAAAAGTTTTTCCTTTGTTTGATTTAAGTATGACTTTACCTCCATGGATACATTCTAGGTTTTGATTTTCTAAAAGAGCATGAAGTTTAGCTATAGCTTGTTTTTTATCTACTTGTGTGGTTTTTTGTTCTTTTAAAGTGTTTGAAATTAAGTCTTTATACTCTAAGCTTTGTTTGCTTAAACATTCTAATTTAATATTTAAAGAATTTTCTATAATAGAATAATTAAGCAAGCAAAGTTCATCATTTTTATAAAAGATACTAAGTCTTCCTAAACCACTGCTTTCATCTTTAGGAGAAAAATAATAACTGGGTGTATCTTGTTTTATAGTATTATCTTGATCTAATTCTCCAAAGTAAAAAGGATTATTAGGA
>NZ_MJXO01000001.1:0-292 GCF_001762835.1 Campylobacter sp. BCW_6466 | reverse complement strand
ACGGAATCACTATTGAAAATGAAGGTCTTATTGCTTCTGCAAAAGGAAGTGGTATTTTAAATACTGACAATGGAATTATTTATGGTAATATCTTCAATAGAAGTAATAATAATTTAAGTTTAAAAAATGATTCTGATGCGACTATTACAAGTGGTATTAAAAATGAAGGTGGTGGAACCATCTTTGTTAATAACCAAGGAACCATAGATAAAGATAATAGTGGCAATCATTTAACTAATAGCGGATCTGGTAGCATAGTCATAGAAGATTGGCTTGTTACTACAGATAAAGA